>CALBJK010000071.1 GCA_937892695.1 uncultured Prevotella sp. | reverse complement strand
ATAAATAAGATGTTATATATGAATAAAATCTCAATGACCTACAATTGTCTTCATTTGCAGACCTTAGTACCAAAATTCGCTAAAGGACGTATGCCTAAAATTGCACAAGTTATTTTTTGAACATTACTAAACTAGTTTGGAAATTCTTCAATCAGAAATTGAGAGTTCGAAGTAACTCCAACTATTCTCGGGAATGTACACCCGACCGTTTTCATCCACGTACATCAACTATAAACACTACTTGCATCTCTCAAGAAATACAAAGTTGGCGGTGTGGAAAGTTTGTTGGGAGATGGCTACAAAGGCTATTGGAGCTGTCTTGAAGTACCCAACTGTCAGCCCTCTGCCGTGAATTGAAAGAGCATATATACACGGATGCCAAACCGGTCGCAGATTGGATGTTGTGCACTTTTGGCGTGAAATATACCCAACAGGGTACTGTTGACTTGTTGAACCGTATAGGTTTCACCTATAAGAAAACGACAGAAGTTCCATGTGAGGCTGATGCGTCCGCTCAAGCTGATTTCATTAATAAATTATGCAAGACCCTCTCTGACATGAGGGAAGACGCTGTGGTGTATTATGCCGACAGGGTGCATCCCACCCACAACAGCCGTTCCACTTATGCATGGATAGAGAAAGGTGAACGGTTTGAACAGCTAACAGTGAGTGGCCGTGACCGTGTCAACATCAACGGACTCTTGAATGCATATGATGTAACTGATGTCATAGCCCATGATTGCGAGAGTGTTAATGCGAAGTCAAAACAGGAATTATACAAGGAGGCTCTTGCCAAACACCCGGAAGCCTCATGTATATACATAATTTCTGACAATGCACGATATTATCACAACAAAGAACTGAAAGAATGGGTGAAAGGAACAAAGATCAAACAGATATTCCTTCCGCCATATTCCCAAAATCTCAATTTGATAGAAAGACTGTGGAAATTTCTTCGGAAGAAAGTTATCAACACTGGATTCTACCGAACTAAGGAAGATTTCAGAAAAGCAATCAGACGATTTTTCGATAAGATTGCCGATTTCAGAGAAGAGTTGGAGTCACTTCTAACTCTCAATTTCCGATTGGCTAATTCTCAAATCATTTCTTTTTGACTATATCCTAACTTGGACAATATAGAAAGACACTTCGTACATAATTCTAAGTTACAGTTTTAGAGGAGCATGAAAATATGCAGCAATAGGCTTGCAAACTACACCCCCCCAACCTATCAGAACTTGATATCAAAACGATTTGAGTTGGCCCAAAGCATGTATCAGACAAAAGCTTAGGGTCTTGAGTCTTGTGCTCTCAATAGCCCATGCTTTTCACCTTTTTTATTTCCGGTGCGCTTGAAATCCAAGGTCTGCGGTATCTTCACCCATTTGCGGTTTACGGCAATCTTGATGCGGCTGCCCTCTTCCTGCTTCAGAGTGTAGACTCCGTCCTTGTAGGTGAGCGTCGCGGTCAGGTCTTCGCTGCCATAATCGTTAGTGATGGCAAGCGTGGCCGTGTGTTTATTCTTTATTTTGGCCGATGTGATGAGCCACTGACGTCCGTCCGTATCAGAGCCGAAGTAGCCCGGTAGTTCGCCGAATATTTCCTGATATGGTGATACGACGTTGTTCTCATAGAGATTGATGACGAAGAACACCTTGTATTCCTCGTTGTAGATTCTCCCTTTAAAGATGGAGTCGTTGGCTGTTTGTCCAGACATTGCCATCGGCAAAAAGGTAAGAAGTGAGCATAAAAGAATATTTTTCATAATTGTTTCTATTGTTTTGCTGTTATATTTTTTGTTTTATTATTCGGCTTGTTTTTTTCTTTATATGATGTGATGTGAACAAAGGTAATGAAATAAGTCAAGATTAGTGGCGTTTTTTTTATTTTTATTGCATTAATGGTTGGCCATTTGTTTTTTTAGTGCTATATTTGCAATGTTGTTTGATGCTTTACCGCATTGAAATTTAACTATTTAGTTCGTATTAAGGATGTATTTTCAATGAATAGAGAGTTGCTTTTCCCTGATTATGTATTTGAGTCAAGTTGGGAAGTCTGTAATAAGGTAGGGGGTATCTACACAGTGCTTTCAACTCGTGCAAAGACCTTACATCAACGTCTGGGAGACCATCTGGTCTTTATAGGCCCTTATTTGGGTGGAACTTCTCAAAACATTTATTTTGACGAGGACGAAACTCTGTTGCCAAAATGGAAGCTTGAAGCTGCAAAGGAAGGACTGGCCGTAAGGATAGGCCGTTGGAATGTGCCGGGCAATCCTGTTGCCATTCTCGTCGACTTTGCTCCATTCTTTTCACAGAAGGATAGCATTTATACAGAGATGTGGAAGCTTTTCGGCGTTGACAGTCTTCATGCTTACGGCGATTACGACGAAGCATCGATGTTCTCTTACGCGGCAGCCAAAGTAGTGGAGAGCTACTATCATCATAATATAAAACCTTCGGAGAATGTCGTGTATCAAGGTCATGAATGGATGACAGGCTTGGGGCTTCTGTACATCAAGCATTTTCTTCCAAGGATAGCGACCATCTTCACCACCCATGCTACAAGCATCGGTCGCAGCATAGCCGGAAACAACAAGAAACTCTACGCTTATCTACCAGGTTACAACGGCGACCAGATGGCAGCCGAACTGAATATGCAGAGCAAGCATTCTGTGGAAAAACAGGCCGCGCATAACGTAGATTGCTTCACTACAGTAAGCGAGATAACCGACCACGAATGTGCAGAACTTCTCGACAAACCTGCCGACGTAGTTCTGCCTAACGGATTCGAAAACGATTTTGTCCCACGAGGAGAGACGTTCTCGCGTAAGCGCAAAACAGCCAGAGCAAGTCTGTTCAAAGTGGCAAATGCTCTGACTGGTTGCCATTTTGACGATGATACTCTGATTGTCTCTACCAGTGGACGCTATGAGTTCAGAAACAAAGGAATTGATGTGTTTATCGAAGCCATTAACCGTCTGCGTGTATCCGGCAAAACCAAGCGCCAGATCTTGGCCTTCATCGAAGTACCCGGATGGGTGAAAGAACCACGCAAGGATTTGGCTCTACGCCTGTCATCAGATAAAGGGTATGACACCCCGCTCGAAAATCCCGTTGTAACCCATGTGTTGAACAACGAAGGCGAAGACCGTGTACTGGGAATGCTCAGGTATCTCGGAATGGAAAATGCGAAGGGCGACAATGTGAAAATCGTGTTCATTCCTTGCTATCTGAACGGTGACGACGGAATTCTAAACATACAGTATTACGACCTTGTACTTGGCAATGACCTCTGTGTCTATCCTTCTTATTATGAGCCTTGGGGGTACACTCCACTTGAAGCAATCGCTTTCCACGTACCTTGTATTACTACCGATCTTGCCGGGTTCGGCAAATGGGTTGATGCCGAACTAGGCCACAAGGGTATTTTAAACGATGGCGTTGAAGTGGTTCACCGCGACGACGACAATTATTCCGACGTGGCGGAGAACATAAAGAAAACAATAGAAGAATATTCTTTCCTATCTTCTGAAAGTGCTGAAACGGTTCGAAAGAATGCAGAAAACCTCTCACTGAAAGCCTTGTGGAGCAACTTTATAAAGTATTATTATAAAGCTTACGACTTCGCATTGCGTCGTATGGAACAGAGGAAGAGCAACACTTCAGATTGATTTTGAACTATTCTAAATGTGTATATAACATACAAAAAACGAGAAACTTATAATTTAGCAAAATAATCATTATGAAAATTAAAGCAGATTACACCAATGAACCTCATTGGAAAGAGATGTCTGTAAGGTCTACGCTTCCCGAACAGCTTAAATGTCTTGATGAGCTGGCTCACAATCTGTGGTGGGCATGGAACTACGAGGCCCGCGATTTATGGGAAAGCCTGGATGCCGACCTTTATGAGGAAGTCAACCAGAATCCGGTCCTCTTGCTTGAACGTCTCAGTTATGACCGTAAAGAGGCCATCGTAAATGATAAAGTCCTCATGAGTCGAGTACACGACGTGTACAGTAAATTCCGTGAGTACATGGATCAGAAACCGGATTCTTCCCGTCCTTCTGTGGCTTATTTTTGCATGGAATACGGTCTTAACCAAGTACTCAAAATCTATTCAGGCGGTCTCGGCATATTGGCCGGTGACTATCTGAAAGAGGCTTCCGACAGCAATGTCGACATGTGTGGCGTAGGTTTCCTTTATCGTTACGGCTATTTCAAGCAGTCTCTCAATATGGAGGGACAGCAAATCGCTCAGTACGAGGCACAGAACTTCAATTCACTGCCTATTGAGAAAGAACTTGATGAGAACGGAAATCAAATGATTGTTGATGTGCCTTATATGAATTATGAGGTACACGCTTATGTCTGGAGAGTGAATGTAGGGCGCATAAAGCTCTATCTGCTCGATACCGACAACGACATGAACTCCCAGTACGACCGCCCGATTACGGCTTCGCTTTATGGCGGTGACAACGAGAACCGTCTGAAACAGGAGATTCTCCTTGGTATGGGAGGAATATTGATGCTGAAGAAGCTCGGTATAAAGAAAGACATATACCATTGTAACGAGGGTCACGCAGCTCTATGCAACCTGCAGCGTCTGTGCGACTATATACGCGACGGGCTTACCTTCAATCAAGCTATAGAACTGGTGCGTGCTTCGGGGCTTTACACTTGTCATACTCCGGTACCGGCTGGTCATGACTATTTCGACGAGTCGCTCTTCGGCAAGTATATGGGCGGATACCCATCTATCCTCGGAATCTCTTGGGATGAATTCATCGGTATGGGCCGTCAGAATCCTGACGACCATTCTGAGCAGTTCTGTATGTCAGTCTTCGCTTGCAACACCTGTCAGGAAGTGAACGGCGTGAGCAAGCTCCATGGGTGGGTCAGCCAGCAGATGTTCGCCCCTATCTGGAAAGGATATTATCCAGAGGAAAACCATGTAGGCTACGTTACTAACGGTGTACACTTTCCGACATGGACGGCTACCGAATGGCGCAAGCTATACGCAAAATACTTTGACGAAAGTTTCATCGACGACCAGAGCAACGAGAAAATATGGCATGCTATCTACAATGTGCCAGATGATGAAATCTGGCAGACAAGAATGACGCTGAAGAAGAAGCTCGTCGACTATATCCGCGAGAAGTTCTCCGAAACATGGCTGAAGAACCAGGGGGATCCGTCGCGTGTGGTTTCGCTGTTTGAAAGCATCAACACCAACGCTCTTATGATCGGATTCTGCCGTCGTTTCGCAACTTACAAGCGTGCCCATCTTCTCTTCACGGACATTGATCGCCTGTCTAAAATTGTGAACAATCCGGAGCGTCCTGTCCAGTTCATTTTCTCAGGTAAGGCTCATCCTGCAGATGGGGCAGGTCAGGGACTAATCAAGCAGATATTTGAAATCAGCCGCCGTCCTGAGTTCCTCGGAAAGATAATCTTCCTCGAAGACTATGACATGCAGCTGGCACGTCGTCTTGTTTCGGGTGTGGATATCTGGATGAATACACCGACACGTCCGCTTGAAGCATCCGGAACGTCAGGCGAGAAGTGTGAAATGAACGGTGTTGTGAACCTTTCCGTCCTCGACGGATGGTGGGTTGAGGGCTACCGTAAAGGTGCCGGTTGGGCTTTGCCTCAGAAAAAGACGTATGAAAACCAGACATATCAGGATCAGCTCGACGCTGCCACCATTTACAGTCTGCTCGAAAACGACATCGTGCCTCTATACTACGACCGCAATAAGGACGGCTACAGTGAAGGATGGGTGAAGACCATCAAGAACTCTATCGCTACAATCGCTCCGCACTACACGATGAAACGTCAGCTCGACGACTACTACTCGAAGTTCTATAACCGTCAGGCCGCGCGTTTCCACAAGCTTGTAGCCAACGACAACCGTCTGGCAAAAGAACTGGCACAATGGAAGGAGACTGTTGCCGAGCGTTGGGACACCATAAGGGTCGTATCCAAGGACGACTCGATACTCAGCGATGCAGCTACAGGTAATAAATATACGATCCGATACGTTATTGATGAACAAGGGCTTAACGATGCAGTAGGTCTGGAACTGGTGTCTATGAAAGACGACAAGAACGATGCTGAGCGTGTGTTCCGTGTGCGCGAGTTCGATATGGTGAAGCGTGACGGCAACCTCTATACCTTCGAGGTCGTTGTTGAGCCGGACATTGCCGGATCGTACAAGACATGTGTACGCATGTTCCCGAAGAATAAGGAACTGCCCCATCGTCAGGACTTCTGCTATGTTAAGTGGCTTGACTAAGGTGTTACGAGATTTTTTCATAGTTATAAATACCCGGCTCGATTTCGAGTCGGGATTTTTTGTTCTGTGTGTTGCTGTATGTTTCCAGATGTAAAACGTCATGTTGTCAAACAATGTAGCCTAATGTTTCAACAGTTCTGTTTTTATGTCAAAATGAACAGTTGCCTGACTTTACTGCATCTTGTTTCTACTTTTTTATTTACCTTTGTACGTCGTAATTAAAATCAGTTTAATGACAATGTTCAATAAAGTACTTAAAACCAATAACCCTTTATCTTGGGTACGTATGACAACTTTGGGCATCACGGTTTTAGCGGTTGCATTTCTGTTCGTTTCTCCTGCATCTTCAAAAAAGTTGAAGAAGATATATTACAAGGTGAATCTCAGCAAAGTAGGCATGGGATATAGCGAAACATCGGTCAATACGACAGTTTTCCGTAACAATTCTATAGCTTCGAAGAACGGTTGGCAGTTTGTCTGCTATTACGATCCGGACGGCTATCTTGTGATGGGTCGCCGTCGGCTGGGTAAAGACCAATGGGAAACTCTCCGTTCACAGTATAAGGGCAATGTGAAAGATGCTCACAATGTAGCAAGCTTGATACTCGATGGTGACGGCTATGTCCATGTTTCGTTCGACCACCATGACGGTCGTCTCAACTATTGTCGCAGTGTAGCACCTTATTCGCTTCAGCTCGGCGACAAAGAGCCAATGACTGGTGTCGACGAAAACAAGGTTACTTATCCTTGCTTTTATGCTCTTCGCGGAGGAGACTTACTGTTCAACTACCGTTCGGGCAGTTCCGGTCATGGCAATTTGATTCTCAACCGTTACGACGTGAAAATGCGAAAATGGTCGAGAGTTCAGGATGTGCTTATTGACGGCGAGGGCAAGCGCAATGCTTATTGGCAGATGTACGTTGACAAGAAAGGGGTAATCCATCTGTCGTGGGTGTGGCGTGAGACTTGGCATGTCGAGACCAACCATGACCTTTGTTATGCACGATCTTACGACAACGGCAAGACTTGGTATAAAACCGACGGTACCAAATATGACTTGCCTATAAAGGCTGGCAATGCCGAATATTGCGTACGCATACCCCAGAACGCAGAACTTATAAACCAGACCAGCATGGCTACTGACGAAGCCGGACATCCTTACATAGCTACATACTGGCGTGATGCCGACTCGGACATTCCTCAATACCGGCTCGTCTGGTATGACGGATGGAAGTGGCAAAATAAAATAGTATTTCATCGCAAGACCCCGTTCTCCCTTACTGGCGGAGGTACAAAAATGATACCGATAGCACGTCCGCGCATAGTAGTCCAAGGCAAACGTATGTTCTACATCTTCCGCGACGAGGAACGAGGAAGTAAAGTTTCTGTTGCCTATACGAGCGACTTTGCTGGCAACGACTGGCAGATACGCGACCTCACGCGCTTTGCCGTAGATGCATGGGAACCCTCTCACGATACTTCTCTGTGGGACGACAGCCATAGGCTTTGTCTATTTGTTCAGCATACCAAACAGCGCGACGGGGAGAAGAGTGTGAAGTTTGAGCCACAGCCAGTGTATGTGATGGAACTTATAGAAAAATGACAACGGTATAAGACAGGCAAACCATGGAATGTAAAACTATCTGATGATATAAGCTTGTTTTATTTCCTTTTTGTCTTATCCAGACGTTCAGTCACGAACTGTGCAAGTTCTTTGCCACGCAGTCCAGTCGCGAGAAGAGCACCTTTACTGTCTATTACAAAAGTCTGTGGAATTGAACTGATTCCGTATGTCTGGACTGCATAGCTGTCCCATCCGCGCAGGTCGCACATGTGTGTCCAGGTCATTTTATTGTCACTTACGGCTTGCCGCCATGCGTGATAGTCGGAATCGAGCGATATTCCCACTATTCCTAGTCCCTTGTTTTTCTCCTTTCTATAGAGACTGACAAGTCCTGGAATCTCGGCACGGCACGGTCCGCACCAACTGGCCCAGAAATCTACAATTGTCAGTGTGTGCTTGGCTGCTTCGGTAAGCAGACTGATGTTGTTGCGGTCGAAATCTGGCAATTCTATATCCGGAATAGTTTTCGCTTCGGCCTTGGCAGTGTCGTTGTTTTCATGTTGCGTCGGTGCGTGTTTGGCCGTTGTGTCCTTGCACGATGCAAAGGCCAGCATGGTTGTCGCCGCTAAGGCGATGATGATTGTGCTTAGATGTTGTTTCACTTTTATAGATAAGTTGATTGCTGTATTCATGTTCTCAAAATATGCAGTGCATAGAATCCAATGGTGCAGCTTCTCAAAATTGTTCTATTTGCGAACAAAACTGTTTTCATTGAAATTTCTGGTATGTTTTTTATTCGGCTGATTGTCAGCGAGTTGTGTGATAGGCGATACCTCATTACAAAATGCGGCATTTCGGACGCAGAAAAGCCGCGTTTCAGACGCTGATATGCGGCATATTAGAGCATGGAAATGGGCATATTAGAATGCCGAAGAAAAATTGTTCTGTTTGTCGGTTTTCTTATACTATCGTCGCGGTCGCGTCTGTGCGGTGCATACCGTTCCGATGTCAGTAAAAGCAAGCGGGAGTCGTGCTGAGATTAACAGCATCCGGCTCCCGCTTGCTACATTATTTATAATATAGGTGTCCGCGTTTTTTGAACTACCTTGCCCGTTTTCTCCTTATACGAGATACTGTGAGCTGATGCTCTGGTTGGACACGATGCGCCGTATTGTTTCGGCAAACATTCCGGCTACGGACAGCTGCTTCACTTTTGCACAACGGTTGGAGTAGGGTATGGAGTCGGTGAAAACGATTTCTTCGAGCGACGAATTCTGTACACGCTCTGACGCCGGCCCGCTCATCACGCAGTGGGAGGCGCATGCTCTTACGCTTAATGCTCCTGCAGCCTTCATGACGTCGGCCGCCTTGGTTATTGTTCCGGCTGTGTCCACCATGTCATCGACAACGATGACATTTTTGTCTTTGACATCACCGATAATCTGTATGCTTTCCACAACGTTGGCACGTGCTCTGGTCTTGTTGCAAAGCACGAGCGGACATCCTAGATATTTTGCGAATGTGCTGGCGCGCTTCGAACCGCCTACGTCAGGTGATGCTACTACCAGATTCTTTATGCGCAAGCTTTGCATATAAGGCAGCAATACTCCAGAAGCGTAGAGGTGGTCGACGGGAACATTGAAGAAACCCTGTATCTGGTCGGCGTGCAGATCCATAGTAATCAGTCTGTTTATTCCGGCTGCACTAAGCAGGTCGGCAACAAGTTTGGCACCTATGCTTACGCGAGGCTTATCCTTGCGGTCTTGTCGTGCCCATCCGAAATAAGGGATGACGGCAATAATGTGGCGTGCAGAAGCTCTCTTCGCTGCGTCAATCATCAGAAGCAGCTCCATCAGATTGTCAGAATTTGGGAACGTGCTTTGCACGAGGAACACATCGCGTCCGCGAATCGACTCTTCGTAGGAAACGGCAAACTCTCCGTCAGAGAACCGTGTGACTAGCAGGTTGCCGAGGGAACAGCCCAAGTTGGCGCAGATTTTTTCTGCAAGGTATCTCGTGCTTGTACCCGAGAAAACCAGAAAAGAGTTTTTTTCACTCATTGTATTATCTTGTTAGTATTTAATTTATTATGTTCCTTAATTTCTCAAAGTGGTTGAGTAGCTCCTTGTAGTCTGTCTGATTGTGGATATCAAACCGTTTCCAGATATCTCCTCTAATGACGATTCCTCCAAATCCAAAATCTTTTATAATACGTACATTGTCACAGTCCATACCTCCCATGGCATAGACCTTCCTGTCTATCAGACCTTCTTGTGCTGCTTTTTCGAGCTGCGTCAGAGTGAACCGCGACTTTACAGCCGGGTCGGAAATGCTGTCAAATATATTGCCAAGGAATACATAGTTGGATAGCCGCTTCATATCACGCAATTCTGAAATGTCTGTGCATGTACGGCCAATACGACCGCGATACCCAGACGGCAACACCGTCTGGGGTGTGTCGAGATGTATGCCGTACAGCCCGTACTCTTCTTTAAGATAAAAATGGTCGTGTACAGTGATTTTCTTGTAATAATCTTCGGATATGAGCGACAGCAGTCTCTCAGAGTAAATGGGTGGCGTTCCGGGCTTGTACAGGTGGAGATTGTCCATCCCCTCGTCGAAGAGCGTTGTCAGAATCTTGTCTTCTTCCACAAAGAATGTGGATTTGGTCATTATTGCCAACTTCATAGTCCGTATTTCTTTTGCGTTGCAAAATTATGAATTTTATCTGGAACAGGCAATAGTATAAGTGAGAATCATGCTTATTTTGTTCGCACAGTATATTATGTTGTGTTTTCATGCGGTTTATGTCGAAAAAGTTTAGGAAAACTCTTTGGCGTTTGCCCGAAATATGGTAACTTTGCATCCGCTTATCATAAAACAGTTGAATGAAGAATGACAAAATGAAGAATCAGTACCGCGTGAATGAACAGATTCGCGTGAGGGAAGTACGTATTGTTGGAAACGAAGGCTCGACCGTAATGTCTACCCGTCAGGCTATGGATATGGCCCGGCAGCAGGGAGTGGATCTCGTAGAGATTTCTCCTAACGCCCAACCTCCAGTTTGTCGTCTTATCGACTATAGCAAGTTCCTTTACCAGCAGAAGAAACATGCCAAAGAAATGAAGGCTAAGCAGGTGAAGGTGGATATAAAGGAAATAAGGTTCGGACCGCAGACCGACGAACACGACTATAATTTTAAGCTCAAACATGCCAAGGAATTCCTTACTGAAGGTAACAAGGTCAGAGCATACGTGTTCTTCCGTGGCCGTTCTATACTCTTCAAAGAGCAAGGCGAAGTCCTGTTGCTGCGTTTTGCCAACGACTTGGAGGAATATGCCAAAGTAGAACAGTTGCCCAAGCTTGACGGTAAGAAGATGTTCCTCTATCTGGCTCCTAAGAAGGCCGGTGTGGCTAAGAAGAGCCAGCAGAAGATGGATCGTGAGCGTCGTGAGGCAGAAGAGAAGGCTTCGGCAAAAACAGAACAGAATGAAGCACCGTCAAGGGGCAATCTCTTAGCCAATGCTAAGATAAGTGCTGAGGCTCTGAAAAAGCTGCAAGGCGGAGAGAAATAAAGATGAAGACGATGTGCGTAACGCCTGGTATATGCGTTGCCACACATAAATAACAACAATTAAATAACAAAAAAATGCCAAAGTTGAAGACGAACTCCGGTGCAAAGAAAAGATTCCGTTTCACCGGATCTGGAAAGATTAAGAGACATCACGCTTTCCACAGTCACATTCTGACTAAGAAAACAAAGAAACAGAAGAGAAATCTGGTTCACCAGGCCATTGTTGATCCGAGCAACCTCAAGCAGGTCCGCGATTTGCTTCGTCTGCGTTAATTTTTATTAGTCAAACATTTTAAAGAAAGAAAACTATGCCAAGATCAGTGAATCACGTTGCTTCTAAAGCAAGAAGAACCAGAATCCTCAAACTTACCAGAGGTTACTATGGCGCAAGAAAGAATGTTTGGACCGTAGCCAAGAATACATGGGAAAAGGGTCTCACATACGCCTATCGTGACCGTCGTGCCAAGAAACGCAGCTTCCGCGCTTTGTGGATACAGCGTATCAATGCTGCCGCACGTCTGGAGAACATGAGCTATTCTACTCTGATGGGTGCTCTGCACAAAGCCGGTATTGAGATTAACCGCAAGGTTCTCGCCGACCTCGCTGTGAACCATCCTGAGGCTTTCAAGGCTATCGTGGAAAAAGTAAAGTAAACGAATGTCTACGGCTTCATAATAAATATGTGGAGCTGAAAACAATTAGGAGGCCGCAATCTGCTGATTGCGGCCTTTCGCGTGTTTATATCATATTCCTTTCATCGAGAGCGATATGCGTCCTCGTTTACGGTCGACTTCTATCACGCGTACCTTCACGTGCTGATGTAGCTTGACTACTGCAGTCGGGTCGGTCACGTACCGGTCGGCCATTTGTGATATGTGTACAAGTCCGTCCTGGTGTACGCCTATGTCGACGAACGCTCCGAAGTTGGTTATGTTTGTCACTATTCCGGGCAACACCATGCCTTCGTGCAGGTCGTCGGGAGTCTTGACGTTTTGGTCGAACTCGAAGTCTTCTATTTCTGTACGTGGGTCACGTCCGGGTTTGTCGAGTTCTTGCATAATGTCGTTCAGGGTCGGCATACCTACGGTATCGGTGACGTATCGGCTGAGGTTGATGCTCTTTTGCAGCTGTTTGTCGTTTATCAGTTGCGGCACTGTGCAGTGACAGTCATGCGCCATTTGTTCTACTATGGCGTAGCTTTCTGGATGCACGGCCGTGTTGTCGAGTGGATTCTTTGCTTCGGGTATGCGCAGGAATCCTGCACACTGCTCGTATGTGGCCGGTCCGATACGTGGCACTTTCTTTATCTGGCTGCGCGAGGTGAACACTCCGTTTTTCTTTCTGTATTCTACTATGTTTTGGGCGGTAGTGGTGTTCAGTCCACTGACGTATGTGAGCAGATGCCGGCTGGCCGTATTGATGTTTACGCCTACCGAGTTGACACAACTCTCGACCACCATTCCCAGCCGTTCTTTCAGCTTGCTCTGGTCTACGTCGTGCTGGTACTGGCCTACGCCTATGCTTTTCGGGTCAATCTTCACGAGTTCGGCAAGAGGGTCAATCAGTCTTCTGCCTATCGATATGGCACCGCGCACCGTAACGTCTTGGTCGGGAAACTCTTCACGTGCTGTTTCGGATGCAGAATAGACAGAAGCCCCGTCTTCACTTACGACAAACACTCTTATACTCTTGTCGAGGTCGATACTCTTTATGAAGTCGGCTGTCTCTCGGCTTGCAGTTCCGTTGCCTATTGCTACGGCCTCGATGTCGTATTGCTCTATCATTTTTACGACGTGACGTGAGGCTATAATGCGGTCGCTCTTTGGCGGATGCGGAAATATGGCTTCGTGGTGTAACAGATTGCCTTGGGCATCCAGACACACAATTTTACATCCAGTGCGGAATCCCGGATCTATGCCCATGACACGTTTCTGGCCGAGAGGTGATGATAGCAGCAGCTGGCGCAGATTATCTGCGAACACGTCGATGGCCTCGCTGTCTGCTTTCTGTTTGCTCAGTGCAGCAAACTCGGTTTCCATTGACGGTTTGAGCAGCCGCTTGTATGAATCGTCTACGGCTTCACCGACAAGGCGGCTGCACGGTCCGTGGCCATTGACGAACATTCGGTGCAGACGTTCGCAGCATCTGTCATCGTCGGCCGAAATGCTTACCCTCAGTATTCCCTCGCTTTCCCCCCGTCGCATTGCCAGAAGCCTATGCGAAGAGCAGCGACGTAGCGGTTCGGCTAAGTCGAAATAATCGGAATATTTTGCGGCTTCATCAGTGCCGGCCTTTGTTTTCACTACTTTTGATGTAATAATGGCTTCGTGTCGGAACTCCCTTCTTAGGGTCTGCCGCGATCGTTCGTCTTCGCTAACGGTCTCGGCAATTATGTTCTGTGCCCCCTTTATGGCTTCGTCTATGTCTTTTACTTCTCCTTTTACAAATCTTTCGGCTGCGCGGTCGGGTTGCTGCTCGCGTTGCAGCATTATTATTGCGGCGAGAGGCTCAAGCCCTTGTTCGCGTGCTACCTGCGCTTTGGTACGGCGTTTGGGCTTGTAGGGTAGATATATGTCTTCCAGTTCGGCTGCTTCCCAGCAGCAGTCTATCCGTTTCCTCAGTTCCGGAGTCATTTTCCCTGCTTCGCTTATTGTTGCGGTGACAGTCTCTTTCCTTTTGGCTATTTCTGTCATCTTGTCGTTGGCCAGACTTATCTTCTCTATCTGTACTTCGTCCAAACCTCCTGTCATTTCTTTGCGGTAACGGCTGATAAATGGTATGGTGCAACCATTTTCGAGCAATGTGAGCGTATTGTCTACGCTGCGTTCCGGCAGCGACAACTCACTTGCTATTATCTTTGTAAATTGATCCATCTTTCTGCTTGTTCTTTGTTATGACGGTTCTTGTCTCTCTCGTCTGTGTGACAGTCAGTTTGCAACTTGGTGGAAATTTTGTGGCTCATGTCTTTCCCACTTTCTCCATCAATATTACTGCTTCCTGCATTTCTGACAAACGGTACGTTATGGCTATCCGTCCGGAATGCAAATTTAGACAAAAATATCGGGTCATACGTAAGTTAACAACAAAACTTGTCTACGTCGACCTTTAGTAATGTCGACACTCCGACGCTTCTCCTTAAAATATCAGAAATGTAAGTAAAAAAGCTTTGGACATTCTTCTTGGAATCATAAATGAAGTAACTTTGTTGAAGATAAGTTGTTCTCGGACAATTGTGAGCATGCTCTGTTGCCGTTCGTTTGCATTTTATAAAAGTTCTGTATGATACAAACTCTTATTGTTCTTGCCGTCTCGGCAGCGTTGTTCGCTTCGGGGAGGGTAAGGTCCGACCTTGTGGCCGTATGTGCCCTTATTGCTTTGTTGTTAATGGGTGTACTCACACCCGAGGAGGCTCTTTCTGGCTTTTCCAATCCGGTCGTCATAATGATGGTGGGGCTGTTTGTCGTAGGTGGGGGCGTATTTCAGACGGGTCTTGCCAAAATGATAGGTAGCCGGATGACAGCTCTTGCGGGCGACAGTGAGACGAGGCTGTTTGTTATTGTCATGCTTGTGACTGCGTTTATAGGAGCTTTTGTGAGCAACACCGGTACTGTGGCGTTGATGATGCCCATTGTGGTGAGCATTGCCTCAAAATCGGGTATCAATGCCGGACGTATGCTCATGCCTCTGGCTTTTGCTGGAAGTATGGGTGGCATGCTCACGCTCATCGGTACGCCTCCCAACCTCGTGATACAGGATGTACTGACCGAAGCCGGATATGCACCATTGTCTTTTTTTTCTTTCACGCCGATTGGTGTTGTGTGCATAGCAGTTGGCATACTGGTTATGTTGCCTCTGAGCCGATGGTTTCTTTCCGTAAGCAAGAACAGACGAGGACGTAGGCAGCGCGGCAAGACGATCGGGCAGCTTGTTCGCGAATACCGTCTTGACGACAATCTGTCGCGTTGTGTGGTTACAGCTGGTTCTAGTGCGGTAGGGCAGACCCTTGCAGCCCTCGACATACACAACCGTTTCGGACTGACAGTGCTTGAAATACGTCACGGCACCGACCGTCATACCCCGTTGATGAAAAGATCTGCCCAAAAGACTGTTACGCCAACGACCGAACTGTCGGATGGCGACGTAATCTGTCTTTCAGGCCGACGTGATGACGTGCGCCGTTTAGCTGCAGAATATTCGTTGAAACTGCTTTCCGGGTCTTCTGGACGCAATAGGAATGGTACTCTGGCATTCTACGATGTAGGTATTGCAGAGATTGTTCTCATGCCTAATTCTCGGCTTGTAAACCGTGCCGTGCGCGATTCTGGCTTTCGCGAGAAGTACAGTGTTAATGTTGTAGGCATACGTCGTTCCGGACGTTACATTATGACATCATTGGCCGATGAGAAGATGAAGTCTGGCGACGTGCTGCTTGTGCAGGGTACTTGGCCTAATATCGTCAGATTGGGTAATGAAGAAGAACACTGGGTGGTTCTTGGTCAGCCTCAGGACGAAGCCTCGCGTGTCACCCTCGACTACAAAGCTCCCATAGCTGCTGTGATAATGGTGGCAATGGTCGTGACGATGGTGGTTGACAGTATTCCCGTCGCACCTGTTACGGCTGTAATGGCCGCAGGGGTGCTGATGGTCGTTACCGGCTGCCTCCGGAATGTCGAGGCGGCATACAAAACCATCAATTGGGAAAGTATTGTACTTATAGCGGCAATGATGCCACTGTCAGTGGCTTTGGAGAAGACAGGCATTTCGGCTCTTATTTCCAGGTCGCTTGTAGGTAGCCTTGGAGTAATAGGACCGACAGCTTTGCTGGCTGGTGTCTATTTCACTACTTCGCTATTGACTATGTTCGTCAGCAACACCGCCACAGCGGTGCTAATGTCGCCGATTGCCCTATCTGCAGCTGTAGGCATAGGGGTAAGCCCGTATCCGTTCTTGTTTGCGGTCACTCTAGGGGCAAGCATGTGCTTTGCATCGCCTTTTTCTACGCCGCCTAACGCGCTTGTAATGCAGGCCGGACAATATAGTTTTTCCGATTATATAAAGGTTGGACTTCCGTTGCAAGTTATCATCGGCGTTGTCATGGTGGCAGTGCTGCCATTATTGTTTCCGTTTTAACCGGAAGCGGGTGTCTGTATGTCGTGTCGTTACATATCATAATGCAGCATAACCAGATTACAGAGGGCAGGCAATCATTATTGTGCTATTATGTTTACAGATACCATACGTTATGGTTCGTGGGGCTTGTACTGGCGTAGGATTGAATGCCTAATTGGCCGGGTTAAAAACGTTTAAGAATTTGTACGTCCGTATTATAAATATTTAATATTGCTCCTACATTATGATGGGTATTTATTTTGTAACTTTGCACACGTAAAAAGAAGGCGGCTAAAGAATGGCTGTCCTGTCCGAAATGTCGGATGCCGGTCTTACGCTGCTTAATTCAGATTAATATTTAGGTATTATATAAAACCCTTAAAAAAAAAGTACAATGATTAAAATTGGTATTAACGGATTTGGTCGTATCGGCCGTTTCGTTTTCCGTTCAACTCTCGAAGAGGCTAACAAGAACGACGTAGTAGTAGTTGGTATCAACGACCTTCTGCCTGTTGAGTACATGGCTTACATGCTGAAGTACGACACAATGCACGGTCGTTTCGACGGCACTGTAGAGGTTGACAAGGACAAGAACGAACTCATCGTTAATGGCAACCACATCCGCGTCACAGCTGAAAAGGACGCTGAAAACCTGAAGTGGAACGAAATCGGTGCTGAATATGTAGTTGAGTCTACTGGCTTCTACCTCACAATGGACCGTGCTGAGAAACACCTTAAGGCTGGCGCTAAATATGTTGTTCTGTCAGCTCCTTCTAAGAAGGGCGAGGACGGCCGTCAGGCAGACATGTTCGTTTGCGGTGTAAACACAGACAAGTATGCTGGTCAGCAGATCGTTTCTAACGCTTCTTGCACAACAAACTGCTTGGCTCCTATCGCAAAGGTGCTGAACGACAACTTCGGCATCGAGACCGGTCTTATGACAACCGTTCACTCTACAACTGCTACACAGCGTACTGTTGACGGTCCTTCGATGAAAGACTGGCGCGGCGGCCGTGCTGCTTCTGGCAACATCATTCCTTCTACAACTGGTGCTGCTAAGGCTGTAGGCAAGGTTATTCCTGAACTGAACGGTAAGCTGACAGGTATCTCAATGCGTGTTCCGACTCTGGACGTATCTGTAGTTGACCTGACTGCAAACCTGAAGAAGCCTGCTACTAAAGAAGACATCTGCGCTGCTATGAAGAAGGCTTCTGAAGGCGAACTGAAAGGCATTCTGGGCTACACAGAAGACGCTGTTGTTTCTTCTGACTTCCTCGGCTGCTCTCTGACTTCAATCTTCGATGCTAACGCTGGAGTTTATCTCACAGACAAGTTCGTTAAGGTTGTTTCTTGGTACGACAATGAGATTGGTTATTCTCACAAGGTTGTTGACCTCATCAAGATCATGAAGAAGCATAACGGCTAATCCCATTAGACTTTAAAATATAGAAAGAGCCGTGCAGCATTCTGCTGTACGGCCTTTTCTTTTAGTAAGGGATGTAATAGAGAACAAGATTATTTCATCGTCAGTCCGTGGTTCTTGCAGAAGTCCATTCCCAAAGCTAGACCTTCTTCATAGAGGCGTTCGAGTTTGGCTGTGTCCTTCTCTATTCGTTTCACTTCTAGAGGGCGGATCGGACGTATACATTCTATTTCTCCTGCAGCTTCGAGAGCTTCGATGTGTTCTAGCTGTTTGTTATAGTTGGCAATACGTCGGCTGAGCATCACGCGCAGACGAGGGTATTTCTTATAGACAAAGCCGGGAATTTTATGGTCGTGTCCGGTATTGCGGAAACCCTTGTTTCTTGTCAGTATCACGACGTTTTTTTTATGTCCCATGGCTACGGCCCTGTCCACCGGAATGCTGTCCACAATTCCACCATCCAGCATCGGAATGCCGTCGACATATACAATCTTGCTCACGTATGGCAAACTGCTCGAAGCCTTCACCGCATTGAGTGCCCTCTGGCGGTCATGGCGTTCGCTTAGATACATCGCCCTGCCTGTCTGGCAGTTGGTCGTTACCATTTCAAATGTGGCCGGGTTGTTGAAAAACGTATCGAAATCGAATGGAATGTATTCGTTCGGGAATTTATCGTAAAGAAGCTCTTGGTCGAATATACACCCTTGAGTGACAAGATGGCGCAGTCCGATATAGTCGTAGCGCGCGAGATAATCGATGTTGGATATTCTGGCGCGACGTGGCTGGTGGCTCATGTACGACATACCGTTACATGCTCCAGCCGATACCGCTACAACATAGTCGAAATATAATTCGTACTTCATGAAGCCGTCGAGCACACCGCTGGTGAATACTCCGCGCATGCCTCCTCCTTCGAGCACAAGTCCTGTGTTCTTGTCTATTTGCATGAAAAACTCTTTAAAAACCTTACAAAGATACATAATTAAGTAATAAATGCGTAACTTTGCATTTAAGAGATACAAAATTTTAAGATATGTTTGACAAATCGACCTACGTAAGCCGCCGCGCTAAGCTGAAAGAACTTGTAAAAGGTGGCATAATCATAATGTTCGGCAACAACAATTCGCCGTGCAATTTCCCCAACAACGGTTACTATCCGTTCCGTCAAGATTCGTCGTTTCTATATTATTTCGGATTGAATCGTGAAGGACTTGTCGGCGTTATCGACATTGACAACGACACCGAGACGCTTGTCGGCGACGACATCGATATTGACGACATTGTGTGGTACGGTAGCGTGGATAGTGTGAGTACACTTGCTGAAAGTGTTGGCGTAGCCCATTCAGCTCCGATGAAGGCTCTGAAGACCATTTGCAATGATGCCTTGCGGCTGAAGCGCAAGATTCATTTTCTTCCCCCATACCGTTATGACATCAAACTCCAGATATTCGACCTGCTTGGCATTCATCCTATACAGCAGAAAGAAGCCGCAAGCATGGATTTGATAAGGGCTGTAGTAAAAATGCGGTCGACAAAAGAACAGCAGGAGATAGACGAACTGGAGCGCGCAGCTGTTATAGGCTACAAGATGCATACAACGGCCATGCGTCTGACTAAGCCGGGTGTGACCGAGAAGTTCGTCGGCGGACAGGTGGACGGCATTGCCAATTCGTATGGAGCAATGGTGAGTTTCCCGACCATCTTCAGCCAGCACGGAGAGATAATGCACGGCAATCCTTCGATGGCTGTGCTGGAATCGGGACGACTTGTCCTTTGCGATGCCGGAGCCGAGACAATTAACAACTACTGCTCAGACAACACCCGCACCTATCCGGTAAACGGCAAGTACAGCCAGCGTCAGCTCGAAATCTATTCAATTGTCGAAGCTTGTCACGACTATGTGCTTGAAGTGGCAAAGCCGGGCGTTAAATATATGGACGTTCATTTTGCAGTATGCCGTCTGATGACCGATCGTCTTAAAGAACTCGGCCTGATGAAAGGCGATACCGACGAGGCCGTAAAGGCCGGAGCACATGCCATGTTCCTTCCCCACGGACTTGGCCACATGATGGGAATGGACGTACACGACATGGAAAGTCTCGACCAGATAAATGTGGGCTTCGATGAAGAGACACGTCCTCGTCTCGATCAGTTCGGCACCAACTGTCTGCGTATGGGACGTCGGCTCGAAGAAGGTTTTGTAGTTACAGACGAACCCGGCATCTATTTCATCCCTGCGCTCATAGACTCGTGGAAAGCTTCTGGACACTGCAAGGAGTTCCTCAACTTCGACAAATTGGAAACATATAAAGATTTCGGCGGAATACGTATCGAGGATGACGTTCTTATCACCAAGGACGGATGCCGCTTCATAGGCAAAGACCGCATACCTTATCATCCTAAGGATGTTGAGGCATTTATGGCTGCAGAAAACTGACAATTAACAAAACAAACTGAATAATAAAACAATGAAACAAATTCTTACAATGGCTCTCGCAGCACTTGTAATAGGCGGCAGTGCCTACGCGCAAGACAAAAAGGCAGACAACAAGAACAAGCCTGTCTTCACAACAATCAAATCAAATCCAATTACAAGTATCAAGGACCAGAACCGTAGCGGCACGTGTTGGGCCTACTCCACACTGGGCTTTTTCGAGGATGAAATACTCAAAGCTACAGGAAAGACATACGACCTTAACGAAATGTTCGTCGCCAATAAGACTTATATGGACCGTGCCATCAAGGCTGCCCGTATGCACGGTGACGTATCGTTCTCACAGGGAGGTTCGTCCTACGATGTTCTCTATTGTCTGCAGAACTATGGCATCATTCCTGAGGATGCAATGCCTTTCCCTGGTTCGCTCCAAGGCGACTCTCTGGCCAATTTCAACGAGTTTTTCAGCGTGATGGAACCCTATATGGCCGCTGTCGTAAAGGATGCAAAAGGAAAGAAACTCACTCCGGTATGGAAGAAGGGACTGCAGGGCATTCTCGACGCTTATCTGGGTAAGTGTCCTGAGTCGTTCAAGTATGAAGGCAAGACTTATACCCCGAAAAGTTTCGCTGCAAGTCTTGGTATCAATCTGAACGACTATCTCACAATCACGAGCTACACCCATCATCCTTTCTATTCGCAGTTTGCCGTTGAAGTGCAGGACAACTGGCGTTGGCCGCTAAGCTGGAACCTGCCGATGGAAGATATGAAGCGTGTCATCGACAACGCCATCGACAAGGGCTACACGGTAGCATGGGGCGGTGATGTGTCGGAAGACGGCTTCACACGCAAAGGTCTCGGCATTGCCTATGACACCAAGAAGGTGCAGAGTCTTGCCGGAAGCGATGCTGCCCGCTGGCTTCGTCTGTCGTCAACGGCCAAGAACGACAAGCTCGATTCGCTCGGCGTGAACGCTCCAGAGATTGTTCCGACTCAGGAAATGCGTCAGGAGGCTTACGATAACTGGGAGACAACCGACGACCACGGAATGGTCATCTTCGGTGTTGCCAAGGACCAGAACGGACGCGAGTACTACATGGTGAAGAACTCGTGGGGCGAGTACGGTGACTATAAGGGCATCTGGTATATGTCCAAGAACTATGTCATCTACAAGACCATGGACTTCATGGTGAACAAGAACGCAGTTCCTAAGGACATTCTCAAGAAAATGGAAGACGCTCTGAAGAAAAAGACAGTGACCGATTGATTATTGATTAAAGCGAAAGGTAACAGAATAAAAAATGCCGCCGGATGTGGAAAACTGCGTCCGGCGGCATTCTTGTTTTCGATTATGCCCGACTAAAAAAACACCAACTCGTAGGGACGCACGTCTTGTGCGTCTGGAAGTAACACGTAGATTACGCATTTGATATAGGCTGGATGACAATATGTGAATTTTGCGGACAATACTAATCGGTCGGACTACTCCGGCGCGTTTCTAACAGCTAACCGTCATTAATATTATGATGCGGTGTTAGGGTAAAACAAAAAGGCTGACTCCTTTTATCGGTGTCAGCCTTTTATCTATCGTTGTTTTAGGAAACCATAATCAGAACAGATCCCATGTCTTGATTTGATCTTTCCAAGCGTGATCCTTAGGGAACGGCTTGCCAGACCATGCTTTCTTCGATGTCCACTCTTGCGGAGCGTCGGTCCAGAATGGGTCGGTGGAAGGCAGGCCGAGTGGCAGGAACGACAGCGATGTCATGTAGAGGCTGCCGTTGTTGGTGTACCAGTCGGCCACGTCAGGCTGGCTTCCGCAGAAACCTATGGTGAGGAAGCCGTCTTTCATGTTGCCTGTGTTGTCGAACATACGGTGCAGCACAGCCGTGAGGGCAGAGCGCACTTGTCCGTTAGACAGTCCTTCGGGCAGCTTCTTGTACCACGCCATAAGTGCGAGGGGTTGCATTGTAGCCATGCGGTATGTGATAGAACGGCCGAAAACAGGGAACGTTCCTTCGGGCGATATGAAGCGTTCGAGGATGATGCTGGCCTTCTGTGCACGGCGAAGGGCGCGGTCGTAATATTTGCGGTAGTCGATGCGTGTGTAGCGCTTAGAATCCTTCATGGCTTGGAGCGTTTCGAGATACATTGGATGGAACACGTAGCTGCTGTAATAGTCGAAGGCAAATATCGGACCGTCAGAATACCATCCGTCGCCGGCATACCACTCTTCGGTTTTACGTATGGCCGAGTTGACGCGGTATTCGTCACCCTCAGCTCCGGCTTTGAAGAGGAAGCTCTCTATTGTCGAAGAGAACAAAAGCCAGTTGGTGTAAGGCGGATCGACGCGGCGGAGCTGCGTGAACTCCTCTATGTAGCGTTTTTTTGTGTTTTCGTCGAGCGGTATCCACAGCTGGTCGTAGGCGCGGAGGAAGCTCTCGGCTATGTAAGCCGCATCCACAAGAGCCTGTCCGTGTCCGCGCCACAGCAGGTAATCGGGGCTGGAAGGATCGACTGCGTTCTTATAGCTGGCCAACGCCCATTGGCGTATCTGCTTGCGCTGTTGGCCTTCGGCTGTGTTATCGTCGGGCAGGGTGAGCCACGGAGCAACGCCGGACATGAGACGGCCAAAGCATTCCATAAAGGCCACCCGCTTGTCACGTCCGTCCCAGTTGGGGCTTACTTCGAGGCGGAAGTTCTTGTGCAGCTCACCTTTTGCCATGTTGCTAAGCACCGGAGCTGCCATGTCGTAGAGCAGTTTCACCCAATATGCACGGTCGGTGTTGTGTCCTTTTTCGAGATAGCGGGTGTATTCGCAAGCGGCAAGAAGGAACGCCCCTACACCGAAGTTGGCTTGCGAGTTGGCATCGACAACCTGTCCTGGAATGGCCTTTTCGCCTATTGGCTGCACATATCCTATGCGGCCATCATTTTGAAGTGCTTTTTTAGAAAGGTAAGCCCATGCTTTGTGGACAACTGGCATATATTCGGTTTCGCTGAGATAGCCGTTGTTGATGCCCCACAGCAGCCCGTATGTGAAGAAAGCCGTGCCGCTGGTTTCAGACCCAGGGGCAAAGTCTGGGTCCATCATGCTACGTGTCCAATAGCCGTCGGGCTGCTGCAATCCTGCCACGGCATGTGCAAGACGTTTGTATTTGTCAACGAAGAACTGGCGGTGCTTATAGTCTTGGGGCAGGTCTTTTATAACTTTTGCCAGTCCGGCAAGCACCCATCCGTCGCCGCGTGCCCAGAAATCCTTCTTGCCTGATGGAGTCTTGTGCTTTGGGTAAACATATTTTGCATCGCGGAAGTAAAGTCCTGTTTCGTTGTCGTACATGATACTGTCCGAATAGTTGATGTATTCGTACAACTTGTCGAGATACAGCTCGTTGCCGGTCTGCTTGTAGAGTTTTGTCATCACGGGCATCACCATGTAGAGCCCGTCGGCCCACCACCAATAATCGTGGCGCGGAGTGGACATCTCGTATTCTATAACCTCCTTGGCTCTTTTAATCTTGTAATCTACAGGCATCAGGTTGTAAAGGTCGATGTAGGTCTGGAAGCAAATCTGCCAGTCGCCGAACAGCACATGGTCATCGGTTTCGCCGTAGCTGTACTTCCATTTGGAGCGGTCGTTGCCTTTCGCCCCTTTCCACTGGTTGAACTTAGCCCAGGCTTCCGAATACTGCCTGTATTTCTCGTTGCCTGTGAGGAAATAGGCCTCCATGTTGCCGGTGTGGTAGGCGGCGTTGTCCCAGAACGAGCGCACTTCGGGTTTGTTGTGGGACTGCCAGTAGGTGTTTACCTTGTCTATGATACGGCGCACCTGTTTGGCTTCAGCAGTATTGTCCTTGGCAAAAGATATTGCCGGCAAAAGCAGGGCAATGGCAAGGACTAGCGTTGATTTCAGTAAATGAATTTTGCTAAACATTTGGGTTTGTGGTTAAGTTTTATAGGGTTTGTCAGGATTATTATTTACAAAAATGTCCCATCGGCAAACAATGTGCCGATGTGACATTTACATGTATGAAATCACTTGGCTTTGGCTATTATGCCGAGAGCTTCGCGACACTTATCGACCACGTATTGCCAGTCTTGTGCTGCAACCTTGTCCTTGGGGAATAGCTTAGAACCCATGCCGACACAATAGGCACCGGCCTTGAACCATTCGGTCAGATTCTCCTCGGTCGGAGCCACGCCGCCGGTTATCATCAGTTTAGACCACGGCAAGGGAGCGAGCATACCCTTCACCATCTTTGGCGAAAGCACGTCGCCCGGGAATATCTTACAGATGTCGCATCCGGCCTCTTGTGCGAACCCTACTTCGGTGACGCTTCCGCATCCGGGAATGTAGGGAACAAGGCGGCGGTTGCACACCTTGGCCACGTCGGGGTTGAACAGAGGACCTACTACAAAGCAAGCCCCAAGCTGCATGTAGAGTGAGGCAGTGGGAGCATCGACTATAGAACCGACTCCAAGAGCCAGTTCGGGACACTCGGCTGCAGCGTAAACAACCAATTCGCGGAACACCTCATGTGCCAAATCGCCACGGTTGGTAAACTCGAAAGCGCGGACTCCGCCGTCGTAACATGCCTTTACGACATGTTTTGCAACCTCAACGTCTTTGTTGTAGAATACCGGGACCATGCGGGTTTCGGCCACTTTGCTTATAACTGAAAATTTATCAAACTTTGCCATTTATTCAATTTTTAAATTCAAAGAATGTTATCAATGCATTATCTTTGCACACGGCCACTTGCATCACCGTCTGCAAGATTTTCAACTTCGGCTGCCGATACCATGTTGAAGTCGCCGTTGATGGTGTGTTTCAGAGCCGAGGCTGCTACAGCAAACTCGAGGGCTTCGCCTTGTGCGGACTTTGTGAGTAAGCCGTGAATCAGGCCTCCTGCAAACGAATCGCCTCCGCCGACGCGGTCAACAATGGGGAAGAGGTCGTAGTGGCGCGACTTGTAGAATTCTTTTCCGTCGTAAATCATGGCTTTCCATCCGTTGTGCGAAGCCGAGAGCGACTCGCGCAAAGTTGAAACAACATACTTAAAACCAAACGTTTCGGCCATGGCCTTGAATATGCCTTTGTAGCCGTCGGCATCGGTCTCGCCTGCCAGAACATCGGCATCGGGCTTGAAACCAAGGCAAGCCTCTGCATCCTCTTCGTTTCCTATGCAAACGTCAACAAACTGCATGAGCGGACGCATGACGCTTTGCGCCTTTTCCTTTGTCCAGAGTTTCTTGCGGAAGTTCAGATCTACCGACACCGTAACGCCGTGGCGTTTGGCAGTCTCACAAGCCAAGAGAGTGAGCTTGGCAGCCTTGTCTGAGATTGCCGGGGTGATTCCAGACCAATGGAACCACTGCGCTCCTTCCATTATCTTGTCGAAGTCGAAGTCGGAAGGCTCTGCTTCTGCTATAGACGAACCGGCACGGTCGTAAATCACTTTGCTAGGACGCACCGACGCGCCTGTTTCCAGAAAGTAGATGCCAACACGTTTGCCGCCGCGCGAAATGAAATCAGTATGCACACCGTAACGGCGCAGGGCGTTGACTGCCGATTGTCCTATTTCGTGTTCGGGCAGTTTGGTTACGAAATAGGCTTCATGCCCGTAGTTGGCAAGGCTGACAGCTACGTTGGCTTCGCCTCCGCCGTAACACACGTCGAAAGAGTCAGACTGGACGAAACGTTGGTTGCCCGGTGTAGAAAGGCGAAGCATTATTTCGCCTAATGTTACTATTTTGCTCATTGCTTTTCCTCTAATAATTACACTTTATCGCATTTCCAAGTAAGGAATCTTATCCATGTCGCCATAGTCGAGGTTTTCGCCAGCCATGCCCCAAATGAACATATAGTTGCTGGTTCCTGCTGCTGAATGTACGCTCCACTCAGGAGACATGACAGCCTGTTCGTTGCTCAGCCATATCAGACGCTCTTCCTTTGGTTCGCCCATGATGTGGCAAATGCGGTTTCCATCAGGCACGTTGAAGTAGAAGTAAGCCTCGATGCGGCGAGCGTGGGTATGCTGCGGCATTGTGTTCCAGACGCTTCCCGGTTTCAGCTCTGTCAGTCCCATCTGCAACTGGCATGGCCCTTCTTCGAGCACATTGTTGACAATGAGCTGGTTGATTACGCGGTCGTTGCTCTCTTCCATCTTTCCTGCTTTTATGCGGTTAGCCTTGAGCGACCCCTTACGGCCGTCGATGGTGATGAGTTGTGTCTTATAAGCCTTGTGAGCTGTGGCCGAATTGATGTAGAACTTTGCCGGGTTAGCAGCGTCTTTGCTCTTGAATGTCACCTTCTTGTTGCCGCGTCCTACATATAGAGCTTCTTTGAAGTTAAGCTCGTAAGATTTTCCATCAACCGTGACAATGCCAGCTCCGCCGACATTGATAACTCCGAGTTCGCGGTTGAAAAGGAAGTAAGGAGCTTTGAGCTGTGGTATCGGGTCGAGCGATAGCTCTTTAGTGGCAGGCACCACGCCGCCGTATATGAAGCGGTCGTACATGGAATATGTGAGGTTTATCTCGTCTGCGACCATCACTTTTTCCATTACGAAACTGCTGCGCAGACGGTCTGTGTCATAACCTTTTACGTCGAGCGGATTGCAGGCCGTTTGAACTTTCACTGTGGTCTGGGCAAATGAAGCCATCATGCCCAATGCCAGAAGTACTGTCAATGCTGTCTTTTTCATTTCATTTGTTATTTAGATGTATTTGTTTCTTTTATGATGCGGATGCGGTTGTATATCGCAAGAGCCAAAGTTGCTACCACAAGGATTGCCGGACCAACTATCTTGAAGTTGTAGGTAAGGTGGAAGATAACCCACGAGAAGATGCTCGAAGCGAAGTCGAGTGCACCGCCTCTGGAGAATTCTTCAGGTATCTTCACGGCTGTGTCGCCAGTCTTTGCGAACACGTCTTGGGCTGCTTGCGTGAAGAATGGAGCAAGGTCGGTAACGAAATAAAGGCCGACTATGATTGCAACCAATCCAACGATGAACGTTTTCAGCACGTCGCCCTTTGTGATGGGAAGCACAACTGGGAAGAGATAGAACATTCCGGCGAGCGAAGCCAAAGGCAGAAACTCGTTGCCGGGGAGAATCACCGACAAGAAAAGCGTGACAGGAATGAGCAACAGCGACACCACCAAGGTTGTGGGGTGGCCGATGACCAAGGCCGGACTCATGCCGATGTTCAGGCCGGAAGAGTTCTTAAATTTGCGGTCGATAAGACTTTTTGTCGCATCGGATATAGGACGCAAGCCCTCGATGAAAAGCGATGTTATGCGTGGGATAAGCTCCATCACGGCTCCCATCTTTATTCCGAGTCCCAGAATTCCTGGAATTCCGTCAACCAGCTCATTGCTGTCTTTACAGGCCAACGTTCCAATGCCGCATCCGACTATTACACCAAGGAACAGCGGCTCGCCCATTATGCCGAATTTCTTTTTCATGCCTTCCGCGTTAATGTACAGCTTATTGAAACCCGGTATCATGTCGAGTCCCTTGCTAATGACGGCTGCGAAAGGCACGAAACCTTGGCAGAACGGCTGCGGAATGGATATTCCGTCCATGCCGTCGTAGAACTTCTGGAATTTCTTTGCAGTGAGGTCGGCCATGACAAGTGTTATGATGTAGCAAATGATTGCTGCAAAGAAGCCCCACCAAATATTGTCGGTGGCGAAGAACACCACAGCACCAATAAACGCATAATGCCAATAGTTCCAAAGGTCGATGTTGACGGTCTTGGTCGTCTTTGTGAGAAGCATCAGGATGTTCACACCAAGGCATATGGGGATGATGAACGAACCGACAAGCGTGTTGTATGCTACGGACGCTGCTGCTGGCCATCCCATGTCGAAGATTTTCAGGTTCAGCCCAAAGATTTCGGTCACTTTTTTCAGAGGTTCGCCCATGCTGTCTGTAAGTAGAGCCGTTATCACGGAAAGGCCGATGAAACCTACGCCAACGAGAAGGCCGCTCTTGAGAGCTTTGCCGAACTTCACGCCGACGCAAACGCCGATAATCGTAAAGATTATTGGCATCATCACGGGTGCCCCCAGCCCGATAATGTATTCGAATATTTGTTGCATTTTCTGATTCAGTGTTTAACGGTTATTTTCAATGGCGACTCGGCCTTGCGCACGAACGAAGCCATATAGCTGTTCCATGCGTCGTAGTCGGAAACGCCGTTCTTACTCCATCCGCACCCCCAATAATATGTAAAAGGTTGACCAGGCACATAGTCGCAACGCCCTAAAATGTGCCCCAAAGCCCCGGGACGCAGTTTTTGCTCGTCCGCTCCGAACCATTCGACGTATGTTTCAACGTCGTTGTACGGGAAAGCTGCTCCGACATATATCACGCCGTTGCCGTTGCGGGTGTTGTCTGTCGAGTCGGCGTAGGCGATGAAACGATTCTTGCTGTCGGCATGGTAGCCATCCTTGTTTTGTGGATGCAGCACTATGCCGGCCACGACAGGGCACTTTTTGCTCAGACCAGAGTAACTTACTACAGCTTTATTGAGATAAGACCCTTTGTCGAGAGATATGATACGTGTTTCGACAACGTTACTGTCGATACCTACTTTCTCAGGCTTGAAAACAAGCTTTACAGTGAAGCGCAGGGGACCGTTGTCGAGCACTTGCGACTGGTCGTAACAATAAGGATAAACAATGTCCTTGCCGTTGAGCAAAGCCGATGTTCCGCCGCCCAATGTAGGGCCGACGCTGTAACAGTCCATGCCGTTGCCATGGTCGAAATGGTACGACATCGCTGCGGCCAGACTGTCGGCTTCGGCCTTGCGGCCTTCTTTGCGCAGGTCGGCAACGCGTTTTCTTGCCACGGGGTCGAGGTCTTTTGCGTATCTCAATTCAAGCACGGGGTAGGCCACACGCTTGTTCATCAAGTCGTAGCCAAAACCTTTTTCGCCTTTGGCTTGAAGTGCCGGACCGTAAGCGCGGTAAGCCGCTTTGTCGTTCTCCCAAGCCATATCATCAAGCCGTTCGGGATAGCGGCGGCCTGTCGTCGTTACGGCAACTTTTGCAGCGCGTCCTTTCTTTATTTTGTATTCGGCTTTTCCGTTTGCCGGTACGGTAACAGGAAAAATGAGCTTGTTGTCGTATGTTGTCTGGTAAGGGACTTCTCGTCCGCCTTTTTCAGATACGACGAAATCGCTGCCACGGCTTATGCCGAGGTTGACAAGCGGCACTTCGGCCATCTCCTCAGTTCGCGGCTCGTTGAGGCTGTTGCTCACCGACAGCTGGCAAAGGGTTGTCGAAGAGCATCCCGACAAGGCTGCTGCGCCTGTCAGGATGACGATGTAAAAACAAGTGTTTCTCATTCCAGAGCTTTGCTTTACTTAGGTTGTTTGCCGATGTAGGCCAGAATGCCTCCGTCAACGTAGAGGATATGGCCGTTGACAAAGTCGGAAGCATCAGAGGCGAGGAACACAGCAGGGCCTTGCAGATCCTCGGGCGTGCCCCAACGGGCGGCCGGTGTCTTGGCGATGATGAAAGCGTCGAACGGATGGCGTGAGCCGTCGGCCTGGCGTTCGCGCAAAGGAGCGGTTTGCGGAGTGGCTATGTAGCCCGGGCCGATGCCGTTGCACTGTATGTTGTATTCTCCGTATTCGGATGCGATGTTGCGCGTGAGCATCTTCAGGCCGCCCTTGGCTGCAGCGTAAGCCGACACGGTTTCTCGACCAAGCTCGCTCATCATCGAGCAGATGTTGATAATCTTGCCGTGGCCATTCTTTATCATTCCTGGAATGACTGCCTTCGATACGATGAAAGGAGCGGTGAGGTCGATGTCCACAACCTGCTTGAACTCGTCAACAGTCATGTCGGTCATTGGTATTCGCTTGATTATTCCGGCATTGTTGACAAGGATGTCGATAGTGCCGAGAGTTTTCTCGATGTCGGCTACCATCGCCTTCACTTCGTCTTCTTTTGTGACATCGCAGATGTAACCCTTTGCCTCGATGCCTTTAGCTTTGTAGTCTGTCATAGCCTGAGCCATGTGTTTCTGGCTGCGGCAGTTGAATGCTATCTTAGCACCTGCCTCAGCGTATGCTTCTGCAATTGCAAATCCGATACCGTAAGCGGCTCCTGTTACGAGTGCCACTTTGCCTTCCAATGAAAAGTTTACCATGTTGTTATTTTAAATTTAAAATATTACGTTTGTTCTTTTATATGTTATTCAGAATTTCATTTTGTTATTCTGAACTAATCAGCATCAACCCATCCTCTATTCTTGCAGTCAGGAGTAATGCTGAACAGTCCTATCTTAGCACCTATCCATATTCCTTGACGGACTTTGAACTCGTGTCCGGCATCGTAGAACTGTTTACCGTCAGTACTGTAAGCTAACGTGTAGGTTCCGACTTTGGTTCGAATATATATTGTTCGTATTCGTCGGTAGAACCTGCATCGAACATTCAGCTCGGACGAAGCTCTGCTATCACTTTTTCTTTATTGCCTTTGTCAACACAGACCATGTATATTCCCAAATCAGGGTCGCCCCAATAAATGTAGAATTTTCCTTCATGATGGCGTATGCACGATGCCCAAATGCCACGTCGATGCTGAGGACTGGCAAAGAATTCCGCAGGTTTGAGGTTGCAGATGCATAACTGATAATCGACCAATTGACAAGATCCTTAGAATGCAGCATATTCAGACCCGGCACACACTGGAAACTATAAGCTGTCATGTAATAGTCGTCACCAACGGTACTGACATCGGGGTCGGAATAACCGGCGTTGATTATGGGATTACGGTATAATTCGTTTCCCATGTCGGCAGTCCAAACTTCAGCACGGTACTGAGCCGCAATGTTAGTGATGAAGCTTGCAAAGATGAATGCAAGGGCAATATTCGAGATTATGCTTTTTCCTCTTATCATTTTCGTGCAAAAATAATAAATTTTCAAATAATAGAATGGGTGTAAATCTTTTAAAAAGGGAACTTTTTCATTCATTTGTTTATCAAGAATGTGCGTTCTATACTTTCAGCAGTATTGTGTTTATTAACGGACACTGATATTCTAAAAGGAACCGGATAAAGGCGATTTTGGCTTATGAAAGAGCTGTGTGCAGAAACGATTCAGACAACGGAAACAGGTCTGTGTAATGGCCTGTGTTTGAAAATAATAGGATAAAGGTTAATTGCTGGTATAAGAAAAGAGTTCTATGCTTTCAATCAGCATAAAACTCTTATTCTCAATTAATATTCTCCAACGAATGTATTGAAATGGCTTGCTTTAAGATACAGCTTGCCGTTTCCTGGACGAGTTCTTATAAGCTTGATAGTATGAGAGCCTGACGTTGCTTTCAGACTGTACCAATACCCCCATTTCTTTGCTTCCTCATCGGGCAGTTCTTCTGTACTTTCCGAGCTAATGTCGATATGCTCCTGTTGGTTTTGAGTATATGACTCTAAATTGCCTACGGCAAATTTACATTCTAACGGAAGTAGCTGGCTTGGAAATTTATCCGGTATAGTGAACTCTAACTGATACAGTTCTTTTCCTTTTTCAGCCATAGTGGGCAACTTCGTAAGACTAGCATTGAAGTTCAACGATGTTATTGTATACACATGCAAGAGTATTGCTATATTTTCATTGGTCTCTTTCAATTCCATTACTCCTTTTGTAAGGTCGTCTGAATATTTTAAGTTGAGACTAAGCGACCCTTCCCCTGTCGATGGATTGTATTGTATGGTCGGAACTTTGTCATTGGATATTCCTTCATTTGAAATCCATTTGATTTCAAAATTTCCTTCCTTAGGTTTACCATTCAGATCCGTAAGGGTAAATTCTATCTTTACGGTATTGGGAGTCCCTTCAGGATTAGAGAATATCTGGTAGTTTTTCTCTTTTATCGTCAGTATCTCTCCCATTCCGTTGATGCTTGAAACAAGATCGTCAACCTGTACATACTCGTTATTGACAGGACGACCCTTTAAAGCTTCCGCAAACGACGAATACCCGCTCATTCCTTCAATATTGCGTATGTTTATACGATACTCGTGATTGCGTATGACAGTGTATTGATTTTTCTTGTCATCCATGAGGTAGACAAGAAAATACTCTTCTTTGTTGTCGTGCTTTATTTTCAGAACAACGCGGACAGGGTCTGTTATCTTGTTCTCGTTTTCATAGATGAGAACTTCTTTTTGCCCCAATGTTACGTCAGAAGGATTTGACATCTTTGTCTGGTTCACTGGCATTGTAGCTTGAGATATGTCAACTTTTTCTCCTTCATAGTAATGGAACGGATTTTCGTTGCCATATTTGAACGGTGCTATAGTTCCGTATTCCAAGACATTGCATACAACCATTCCTGTTACTTCGTAGTCTGGATTTACTACTCCAATTGTTATTCTTGCGCAATTGCGGACAAGGTATATTGTGCCATCCGAAAGGAACGATTTCATTTCTTCGGCATTGCTTCTTTTCTCATATCCCCAATATACCATTTGTGGTGTTCCTTCATTGGCCTTTGTTGTAAGATTACCAATTAGGAAGTTTTCGTTCAATCCAATCCATGAATCAGTATTTTGAGGAATCAGTTCACTTCCGTTTGCCAAGAAATGTATGCGGCTTGTGTTGCCTGGAACCTCACCGGTCAGATTTCCATGTGTATCATCTTTGGAAGTAACCTTCATTTCCTTTCCCGTTCCGATAAACAACCCGTTCTTGTCGAAGCAAAGCATTTGAATGTCATTTTGTGCGTTTCCTGCAGCCCTTGTCGCATTAACAAATTGCGGCAACGTGATTTGCAGGTTTACGTGCATCATTCCGTTTTCAGCTTCCTGCGAGGATGTCATATCTGAATCTGAGCATGACACAACGAAAATTGACAGCAGAGTTGCAATCCAAATGAAAATATTATTTCGTCTCATAGTCGTCACTCCATATTTGCATTTAATTCATCAATTTCTTTCTGAGTCAGGTCGTGAACCAGACGTAACCAGGGACCGTTTATGGTTGAACTTGTCACTTTACGGTAAGTTCCATTTGCTGTCCAATAGTTTCTTCCTGACAAGACTTTATTCATTACGCTCTTGTCATTGGGGTCGTCTTTTTCTGACGTAGAATTGGCCTGGAACCGTTCTATCAGTTGCAGTTCTGCCTCAGTCGGTAGACGCCAATTTTCTACACCTTCCGACTTGTGTTCCGCATTTTCAGGCACTTCCTTATAGTGCTTGGCATGATTAAGGAATGCGTTCTTATACTTTGCGTACTTTGAATTTCTTAAATCTATGCGCTTGGACACGTATTTTCCCGACTGTCCTAAATGAGAGTTTATCATGAATGCTGGCGACACTAGATTGTTGTCGTTGTCCGATACTAAGTTGGTACCGTCTATTCTTCCGATGTGGTATCCTTTGTCGGGGTCGGCCTGCATTATCTGTATGACGTACGCTCTAGAATTTGAGTGGTGCGTTTCAACAAATGTTTCCAGCATTGGTGGATTGCTTTCTTTCTTCAGTTTATAGCCAAGTATGTCGGCATCCTCATTGGGGCTGTAGATCCAGCAGTGCCACAAGTATTCTTTATTATTTCCATTAGGTGAATCGTAGCTTTTGCGGTTCGGCATACCGGCAAGAGGCTGTCCGGCTCCGTCCAGATACCAGTCGTAGTAGATTCGTTTCCCGTTTTTGTCAACGTCTGTTCTTGTAGAGTAGAGCATCTTCTGGAATGTGATGAATTCGCGAGGATACTGCTTTACACGTATGCGTTGTGTCAGTCCGTCAGCATTGGTGACAATGAACTGGAAGAACTTTACGGCGTGTATTTCATCCGGCTTCTTCTGCGTTATTTTCGTCAGCAGCTCAGAGTTGATGGCTATTTCTCCACTCTTCAATTTTGTATCCCATTTAAAATCTACAGGTGACAGTCCGTTCATGTTTATGCGATAACCGAAAGCGTTGTAATAATAAGGGCCGTTTCCTGTTTCGCCGTTGTCTCCAGTATAGTCGGCAAGTCTTACGCTTGTTATAGGGCTGGAAGAGTAGAATTTCACGGTTGCTGTTTCGGTATTCTTTATTATGACATCTGTCGGTGTCACCTGCAAATACTTCACGCCGTTCACATTCACATTTACGTCTTCTGTCAGCCACGGCAGCACTTCGTATGAAAGCTTTACGCTGTTAGGTATCACTGTTTCTCCGGTGCTTCCCAATGTTGAGATAGTAGCGTGCACGCGATAGATGTAGTTACGCTCCATCTTGAAGTTGGCTGTAGACGACAAGTCCCGTACAGGTATGAGGTAAGTGTAGTTGTTTGTTTTTCCGGTGGCTTTATCTGTCAAAGGAAGCGTCATCAGAAAGCTTGCTGCATCACTTTCCGTTTCCCATGTTCTTGAATATGAATAGGTGGTGACGGTATTCCCTGCTATGGCCAAATCTTCCGACTGTTGCTTGACAGCATTTGCAATTTCTACATTGCCGTCTTTGCCCAGTAGGGTCTTACCGGCATAACGCTGCAGCACAATGTGTGGTGTCCCAATCGTGTAGCTTTTGCCCATCTCTTCATTCAGCTTGTAGTCGAGGACAATCTTTGCTGCTGCACGTTCGAGAGACACGTCCAGCTTCACGTCACGTTCACCTTTATATGTCCATGAGCAGGTGCCTTCCATAAGAAAAGTCTTGTCTGCCACATGTTTGCCGTCAGTACTGTTGCCGTATGGCTTGTATATGTCAGCTTCGTCCCTTATGGTGTTCTGTACTTCCATCAATGTCACTGCCTGGCTTATGGCACGACGCTCTTCGGTATTGGCGTTGGCCACGACATATACGGTGTAAGTCGTTCCGGGATTATAGTCGTCGAGCGATTTCTCCAGTTGTGCATATTCCCCGTTTGTCGGATTCTGTGGAGCGTAGTGTTTTAATACATCTCCTGATGCATCCGCAATGAATACATCCATCGACTTGAGTGCGTCTTCGTTTAGGCTTGCGTCAGCCGGAACTGTACTTTCTGCCCTTACTCCGGAAATTTTGGGAATAATGTTCAGTCCTCTTTCATATTCGTCAGATGTTGGTATAACATCTTCTGAACATGAAAGCAGCATTCCACACAATGCGCAAACAACGATGGAAATCCATTTATATTGAATGTTCTTGTATTTCATAATGCTTTAATGTTTTTATTCGTCAGCCGAGGTCGGAAAGTCGGTTCTTGGTATCTGTATGAAATGAATGTAATCCTTATTGCCGGGAAGAAGATTCTTGCCTGTGCTGGAATCTACATTGAACGGCACGTGATTACTGTTGTTTCCAACCACTTGTACCAGACTTACTTTTACGTCGTGCTTTGTGTCTGTTACTTCTTCATACACTTTCAGCGGTACTATGCAGAATGTAAGATTCATGTTTGTCCCTGTTATTGTCGGTCGAACATCGCTCCATGTGCCGTCCGCATTCTTTATTCTGAAGCCGAAGTAGGGATTGTCAGTCTGTAGAATCCACTGTTCTGTCGATTTCACTTGTAGATTCAGCTCCGGTGACAGTGGATGCTGGCTTGCGTCATCCCTATAAGCTATGGCGAGAGCCTTTCCGTCCTCAACGTCTTTCTCGAAATAGTAGTTGCTTTCGCTCTTATTGACGGTGAGACGTGTCTCTACTTCTGAAACGTAGTTGTATTCTCCTCCATTATACCAAGGCAGAATTTTGCTTGCCAATTCCAGATTGCCGCTTACGCTGCGCACCTCGAAGTCGTATATGTGGTTCCTAAGAATGTCGAAGGCTTCGCTTGTCGGCTTACCTTCGAGGTATGTCTTGAACCAGATTGTGTTATGTCCTTCGAGCTGTATGTCCTGCCATCCTTCACCCACCTTCTTCTGTAAGGTGATGGTCAGCTTTGCTTCTTTGTCGGCAGAGATGTCTGTGTTCTTGTATTCGGGAACATAGAGCACGAAACAGTTGTCTCTTGTCTTCTCTGCTCCCGACAACCATTCGATGTTTTCCGTTCTTCCGGTGGTCTGGACGAGCGGCTCGTTTGTTTGTGCTGTATTGGGGATGTTTATGTAATCAGATCCCGTTTTTTCGTCGAACAGACCATTGGCTTCATCCAGGAGGAACGTGTGGTTGTACATTCCAGTCGGCGCTGCATATCCCCTGTCGTTGTATCGGTTCAGTGTTACACTAGACAGTTTGTAGTTCTCGGCCGAACATCTTACGCGAATCTTAGCCACAGAACGTATAAGATGTATCGGTTTTGACAGTCCTGCACTGTTCGTACTCTTTCCGTCTATCACTTCGGACCATCCTTTCTTCCATTCGTCTGCACTGTAGCTCTGTATGCCGAACATCGGTACAGGCGTGCTTTCTGAAGGAGCGAACACATTGGTGTTGCCTTGCTGCAGCAGATACACCGATGATGCCTTTTGGCATGCTTCGGCTATAGTGGTGCCAGGCGTTATGTCGTCGGGCAGAATGTTTGCGAAGACAACAATCTTTACAGGCTGCTCGTACATCTGCGCCAGTTTGCCTTTCACCGTGTATGACGAAGCTTCTTTGTGCTCCACTGCCAGCTCGCCTACCTTTTCCAGACACATGTCTGAAGCAGGGTCGGGTCTGTCTCCCGTGAAGAGATATACTGCTACTTTCTTTGTGTCAATGTAGCTTTCCATATTCTGTCCCGCTTCCTGACCAGAAAAGTTTCTCGTCAGTTCCTTGACTGCCGGAATAGAGAAAGTGACAGTATAGTTTGTTGTAATGCCGCCGTCCGAAGGGCATCCATCTATATCATCCTGCATGGCCGAACATGCTGCCAACAGATAACCTGTAAGCAGATACAACAGCCATCGGCTATTTTTCTTTATATGACTGATGTTCATAATTTATAGATTGCTTATTTGGTTTCGACTGGTCCATGAAAGTACTCTCACGTCAATGTACATCCACTTGCCTCCATTGAGAATGAGGTCAAGATAATAGTCTGGCTGACGGTCGAGATATTCTTGATTTCCCCATGTCTGGTTTTCGAATGCTCCGCGTCCTTGTGCAAGATAATCAGGCAGGTTGATGTCGAGTACAGGTATGCCCTTTTTGTTCTTTACTACCAGACGTGCATCCTCCTTGTAGTCGGCATGGTCAATCAGACGGTTGAAGTTGATTTCGGCATGTACTACGTTGCGCTTTTCGCCGTTGGTGCCGGTCTCTTCCTGAGTGTCCCATTTCGCAAACGGGGTATAGCGCAGGGTGTCATCGGCTGTGACGCTGTTGTCGAATGCTATCTTTCCGTTACGGTCTACGATGCTTATGTCGAAGTCTTTCCAACTGATGTCAACGGGATTCTCCATCTGGCGTATTGTCAGTGTCAGTCGCTTAGTGTCGCGAATGAGAGGAACCATGGCGTAGGTAGGTTCGTCTGTTACAGCTTCGGCAGTCGTTTCACCCATCGACATCCATAATGTGTCGAGAGGCAGACTGTCGTTTTTTACATTGAATATCCCTATATTGTCCTTCTTCTCGGCGCGGTCGAGCTTCACATTGATGTTCTCCTTAGGGTCGCCAACCTTCAGTTCGGTGCGGCGATACTTGGCTCCTTTCGTTTTCAGAGCTTCGTCATAGCCTTTCTGCATAGCCATTGCGTAAAGGTGGTATTTGCCGTCGGGCAGGTCAGTAAAGTTCATCTTGTATCCAGCGCTGCGCAGAGCGTCAGCGTCCTTTGCGTTTGTGACTTCGCGTTGTGTCACCAGTTTACCGTTCTCGTCAAACACATAAAGCGTCACGCCACCGACCTGATCTTTGAACATGTCGGCCCGCTGAGTGTTGTAATCATACTTGAAGCCGACATACAAACCTACTGGGCAATCGTCGCGGTCGTCGGTCATCATGCCGCATGAGGAGAACAGTCCGGCAGCGGTCATCGCAGCTGCTATCCATCCAAGGCATTTGTTTACGTTATGTGCCATATCTTTGTATTATATTGAATTTTCTTGTTTAATGAAGTCATTGCTGACTTTTCGTGGGGTGTTATCGTCAGACCTTGTTTTAAGTCCTTTTTGTCTTGTCGGCTCTTTTCTATGCACAGCGGCCGGCAGTAACTGCATCTGTTTGATTTATTGTTTGTTTATTCTTTTACTTACAGTTGTATTTGTCTGGAGTAATAAAATATGAACGCGCTCCTGACAGGACGTATTTTAAAAGTTACCTTTCTCACGTAAGCCTACTTTTGCACGATGTTTTTTGACAAACATACGCGTTCTTCTTTTCGAAATTATGATTTTTGCATTGTTTATGCATTTATAATAAATCGGTATATGTGTGTCCGGGATCTGTCGCTACAATTATTGTCTTTGATGACATTTTATTTGTATGTTTGTTCGGCAAACGGTATAGCCCAATCCCGGACACCCACTTATCAATCAATTATTTGTCTTTGATTTTAGAGGTCTATGCCCTGACTGCGGTATGCCCATGAGAGCACGTCGATACTTACATCCATACGGAAGTCGGTCTTGTCATCAGGCTTGCTTCCCGGTTCTATTGTCTCACCGGTAATCGGATTGCCCAGATTAGAGACGCTGTTGATGGTCAGGTTGTAAGTGTGGTTTCGTACAACGCCGTAACGGCCAATCTGGCTTGCGCCGTTCACATCAGTAGCTACTAAAGGAACTTCCATGTCGTCGAAGTGGCGTATAGGAATTTCATAATAGCTGAAGCCATTTACGAATACTGTGTATTTGTCTTTTGCTGGTGCAATACTGGCAAGAGCTGTTGCGGCATCAACCTTTGTTGCAGAAATTGTGCCGTCTGCGTTCTTTTTCACGTCTTTGTATATGTCACCGACACCTTCGGCAAACTGTATGTAACGGCCGTTTGTACTTCCGATGACGGTCACATTGTTTCCGAGATTGACAGTAATGTCCTTTTCGCCTTCTCCTGCGGCGAGAACGAAGTCTGATGTTGAAAGCTGCTTGTAATTGTTGCCTTCTTTCTTCCAGTATTTTTTAAGTGCAGCATTATTTTCTCCCATCACTGTATTCAGGAAATTGGCTGCAGTATACTTTTTGTTCTCATAAAGCACAATGTCTGTGACTTTACCGTCTTTCATTGTGAACTGTGTCATTATCACAGCAGTTGTGGTCTGGTTTGTATTTTGCGCTTCATTGCTGAACGTGTTTTCAAGACAGTATTCCGAGTCGCCTAATTTGTTTGTCAGTTCTGTTATCGGAACAATCTTGAAATCGCTCTTGTAACCGTTGCTCTTGTCATTGTAGTTGGGGTCTTCAGCCCAGAAGCTACGATGGTCTGCAGCATTGCTCCATCCCTTCACGCCGTTGTTTGTTACGTTTGCCCACAGATTGGGAACGGCAACGTTAGCAGCAGAGAAGATGTTGGCAATCTTCTTCAGAGGATAGTACTTGTTGTTGGTCACATTTAAAGCCCAACTTTTCACTTCAAACTTACCGTCTTCAGTTGTTGTATTGGCTTCTTCGTTGAGGTTGAGTTTGACCTTTGCACTTACGCGTTCTACGTACATTGTGACAGGCTGGTAGCCGGCTGGCTTCTGACCTACGTTATAGACATTGGCTGATGACACGGTCACGTTGTCGTCTTTAGAAGCGATATTTTCAGTTACCTTGCTGTATGCTGCATATACAGAGTTTGTCATCATGAAACCAAGGTTAGTCGCACCTACAGATGTTGTTGCCTTGTTAAATTCATTGATGGTTTTGGTAGTGTCAGCTTTGAAGTCAGATGGAGCGTTCAGCACAGCTACCACAGTTACATCGGCGTTTCCTTTCTTTAATGCTTCCACTGCATTCACAGGAACATTGACATCCACCAGACGTTCTACATTACCGTCACTCTCCTTCTGTCCGAAAGTTGTGAGCAGTCCGCTTGTACCGAGATATTTGCCATCTGCCTTGTTGAAGAAATAGAACTGTGCGTTCTTCACTACCGATTCAGCCTCCGAACCTTTATCGTATGAGGCTGCGCGGGTCTGAGGCCCGAAATTCAGGGCAACCTGCATTTGGCCGCCTTCTTTGATGTTCAGCTGACCATTGTCGCTTACGACATCATCGTTGCTACATCCGGCAAGCAGCGCTGCCGCTAGAGCAATACTGAAAAATTTACTTTTTCCCATAATTGTGTTGTTTTGTTGTTGGGATTGATTTATGATTACTATTGATTAATTAGTGTCTAATAGCTTAGGACTATACTGATTATGTGTATCAGCGTATCTTTTTCATTATTTCGAGGTTCTTCGTTGCCTCTGTCAACCCTTCAGCCTGTGCCTTCTTCAGCAGAGTCTCGGCTGTTGCGTAGTCGCGCTTGAGCAGTGCGAGCGTTCCGCGTGCAAGGTCTGCCTGTGGCGAATTGCCGGCTCTTTCAAGGAAGTGCTCTGCCGACACGAGGTCACGACTGTTGATGGCGATGTTGGCTGCGTTGAGGTTGGCCGTCTCATCCTCGGGGAAGAGTCGTGCTGCTGTAGCAAACACCTCATTATATTCTACGCTTCCGGGAGTGTATGTCTGTGCCACCATAAACATTTCGTTCAGCGACAGCTGCTGTGGCTTGGTCTTCAATATCTCCTTAGCCTCTTCTACGGAGAACGGACGTACCGTGTAGGTCACAGTGTAATCAGAATGACGCAGTGCGGGATACCATGTTGCGAGCATGAAACGGTATTCGGTTGGATAGCTCTTCTTTATCTTAGCTTCCTTTGCATCAGGCTGCATTCTCGAGTCGATGATACTGAGTATGGCTTTCCTGTTCGAGATATTGCTCTCGGCAACATATTTTCTGAGTCCGGCCCAGTCCTCTGGAGTGTATTTGGTTGTGAAGAGTCTGTCGTTCATGTGCATCAGCTTGCGCACATAGTTCTTCAGAGTAGCTGTACGGTTCTTTGCCAGATTTGTGTTGTAGTCGTAAGGAGCCTCTGGCGAAGCATAGCCGTGAATGTTTACGTTGGTGATGGTGAGGTTCTTGTCTTTCTTCACCTTTTCTATAGTCTCGACAATCTTGGCCAGCTCTCGAGGGTTGTTACGATACTGCGGATACAGCACAATCTTGTCGACAGGGAAGTCGATGTACGCCGTTCCTTTTTCTTCGCGAGTCTTGCGTGCCTCCACCTGTGGTGTTACAAAGGCTGTGAGCAATCCGCTTTCTGGATCGAAATCGAGTGGGGGACCCGGTATCCGGTTGTCGGCCACCTGGTCGCCGCATCCGCAAAGGTCTTCGTCGACGTAGAGCTTTGCTCCTTCCATCCATTCTTCGTAGGGCAGCACGTATGAGTATTCGTAGGTCTGTCCTTCGCCTTTCTTTCCTTTTCTTCTCCACACTTCCTCAGCGTCGGGATAGTTCTTGTTTCCGCTTCTTAGGAACTTGTAGTGTTCGTTACGTCCGGTGACGAGCAGCGGACGCAGCCGTGCCGTGTTGTTACCGTCGGTCACGATAGGGGTGTATGCCAGCAACATGTCCGACTTGAGATTCAGGTCGTTCATGTCGAGCTTCATCGTCACCACCACGTTGTCGCCGGCACGTTTTGCAGCGAGCTGTCCTATCTTCACTTTGGGTTCGTATGTAGCGTCGTCTGCTGCTGCGTATGTCCCGAGTGAGAACATCACGGGGAAGGCAAGTGCGAACATCGTCTTGCCAAAAGTCGTATAATGAATATTCTTTTTGTCCATAGCTTCCTTCGTTTTAGAATACGTAAACCAGATTTACGGCAGCCTTGGTCGGCCCTACATAGTTGCGTACGCCTTCCTTTACTTTCTTGCCGCATTCTTTACACTCGAACTTGTCATAGTCGGCATGGATGTAACCCACTCCGACAGCTGCTTCCACGTTCCAGTGCTTACCTAAAATCCATGAGTAGCCGTAAGTGAGACCGCCTCCGACGTACCATCCTTCATAACGGTGGTCGCGCAGTTCCGGAAATGCTCCGAACGGGAGTTTCACTCCGCCGGCATTGAACTCGCCTCCGAGTGCGTGTATGCCGAAGAAATGACCGGACATCGGGCTGCAGAGCCAATAGCGGTACTCGGGCATTAGCGACCAGTGGCGCAACTTTTTGTTGTCTCCGAATTTCCACGGATTGAGTCCGTAGAAAAGCTGCACTGACGAACGTTTGCCAAAGCCCAATTCTACACCGATGTTCGGAGTAGTTGTGGCATCATAAAGGATGTTCGTCTTCACGCCCACTGTCTGCGCAGAAATTTGCAGGCAAAACATCAAAATGGCTATGAACAGCAGCAATTGTCTTTTGTGCATCATATAAATTTAATTTTCTTATTTATTATCTTGTCTTGAAATATAAATCCGTAATTATAAAGAGTTGCCTTGTTTGGGTCTTCTTTTTGAACGCTTTTTGTATTCAAGGATTAGAACTCTTATTTATTTAACGTCTTCCGTAAGTTAGACATCTTAGCTATAGGTTTTGTGCCATCCTTGTTATGGAAAGGCAATGCCACAAAGTTACACATTTTTATTTTATTGTCAAAGTTTTTTAGAAAAATATTTGATTAGTATGTTTTTTTCCTCCCCCCCCCCTCCCCCGAGTCTTGTCTTTATGTCGCGCATTCTTATGCCTTGTTTTTGAAAGTATTGAATATTTGTTACGGATGTTTTAAAATGTTTATGATATATATACTCATTCTTAATTTTGTCTATTGCGTTGCCGGGTGCTGTGTTGTCTTGGTATTTTGTAAAATGATTGTTCTTGATAACGATAATCTATAATTCCAAATAGGTCATAATACAAAAAAGTGCATCACGGTCGAAGTTTCATACCGTGATGCACTTGTGGATTAACTATCTTAGCATTATCTGACTAAGTTTCTATTGTCCGTCCCAATCTCCGGAAAGCGGATGGTGGCCACTTTTTGTCAGAAGTGGAACTTTGTTCCCAGACTTACTTTAAGTTCTCCGTCTACCGGATGAGAGGCGTTGCCGGTGTCGATACTTCGGGTGTAGACCGTGGCTGACGGTTCGAAGAAAATCTCGACCGTCTTTGTGACGTTACATCCCAGCTGCATGGCTGCTTTCAGTCCTGGTGCAAACCTTGTGCGGTGACCGTCGTGCGAGTTGATGTTGAACGAAACACCTGCGAGTCCTGTAAGCTGGAACAGGTCGTCCGAAGTCGATTCGCCTGTCACCGCGCTCTTTATGTTCATCATGTAGTCGGCGTGAATCGATGTGATATTGCTGTTCTTGTCGTGACGTTGTACCACAGTGTTGTCCAGGCTGGCATGAACTCCGCTCACCTCGTTGATCCATCTTCCGTAACCTATTGTCGAGAGGAATGTCAGCTTCCGTCCTAAAGGTGACATGTTGGCGAAACTGCCCGTGTAAACACCTGTACCTATGCTTGCTTCTATGATGTTCTGGCGTTCTGGTGTTCCGCTCAGGTTCTTGTTGCTTCCAGTGCGTTTCAGGCTGTATTCAAGTCCTACGAGCATCTGGGGCATCCATCGTCCCATCGTAGAGCTGCTGAAGCGTGACGACAGCAGGTAGGCCATCTGTGGTTCGGCTGTTATGTGGAACGCATCAGTCACCCTTACCGACAGCTGCCCTCCGATGTGCAAGTCGGGCGAAAACGTTGTGTGCCCGCCACCGAAGTCTACACCGAGGTTGGCACCTGCAAACACCGATGCCGACAGTGCGCGTGACGGGTCGTAGCCGTAAGTGTAGGCCGTGATGTCTTTCATGATGTCGGCTCCGGCCGAAATCTGGGCGTAGCGTTTGTTTTCGAGCTTGCGTCTCATCAGTCCTTGCCCGTTGAGTCGCCATGCTGTCGTCGGCGAATACCAGTGGGTGTAGCTGAGCTTGCCAATCGGAGCGTAATAGTCGCCCATGTTCATGCGGTCGAGCGTGTTGGCGAAACCTCCTGAAAACGTGAATGAACTGCGCAGCACCTCATCGTTGCCAGCAGCGTCGCCGGTTGCTCTGTCGGCAGCCCGCAGATTAAACTGTACTCCGGCACTAAGCGATGTGATGAAGTCGAGTTTTGTAGTACTGAATGCTGTCGGCAGGTAATCGTCTCCATAGCCTTGCAGACGTGGCTCGATGAACAAACCTACAGCGCGGCTCACATTCCATACGGCGCGGAGCGAAGCGTCCAGACCGAAGAACAGGTTGTCCTTGTTCTGACGTTTCGACAGGTTTGCGCCGACAGTTCCTATAAACTCAAGAGGCCTGTATACACGGTAGCCGTAGAAGGCATTGGTGAAGTTGAGCATGTAGTCCATGCCGAAGTCGATGTGTTTGTAGCGGCTTGCAGCTAAGTCAAAACACTGTGTCTGGGCAGCCTGTGCCCACAGTCGTGCTCCGCTGACGGGCGAGAACCATTTGCCCACACCCACATAGGCCAGCGGACGCATGTAGCCGAAGGGGTCGCGGACCGAAGACTTGGTGAACGAAATGTTTGCGCCAATGCCTGTCTCTACGAAGCTGTGATCCTGCCACGATTTCTGGACAAACTCGTCGGCAGGTGCCTGTGTGGCACTGCGGTCGTGATAGGTGTACGACAGCCCGGCCTGCAGCGACGGCATTATGTCCATATTCTTTATCGACGTTATTTTCGGGGCATAGTACTTATTGAATATTTCCACCCTTGGTTCGAGGAAGAAGTCTATATCGCGCGATAGTCGGAAGTTGGCCTGCAGCCCGCCTCCGTATCCGAACACGCTGCGGTGCTTGTGGTCGTTGTCGACAGTATAATTATAGCTGATTCCGGCGAGGGCGTTGATCCAGAACACTCTGTCGGGGTTGATGCCTCCGAAGGCGTTGTGCATGTTGAGCATGTATTCGGCCTGTGCTCCGATGGCCTTCACTCTGTTGTCGTTGTTCTGCAAGAATGTTGTCCCGTTGAAAGTCAGCCGGAGTCCGTTGTAGTGGCCGAACCATTTTCCTATGCTTGCGGCCAGCCTCATTCCGTCGCTGTCGCCCCATTTGCTCAGCTTGGTGTTTGCGACGAATATAGGGCCGCCCGAAATGCTTATGAACATACCGTTGGCGGAATTCTTCACCTGCAGCGAGTCTCTGTCTTTCATTCTCCTTCCGCGTTCGGGAAGACGGTAGCCGAAGCCAACCGATGCCGATCCGTAAGGATGGTAGCCGTGCCATGTGCTCACCTGTGCCACGTCGTCCTCGATAAGGCCGATGCGAGGCTCTACATAAAAATAGGTGAACGGTGACAGAGCCACCTGTCCGCGCAGTCCCACGTGCGCCCCCAGTCCGTATTCGTTGTGGCGTACATCGTTGCGCGAGTGTAGGAAGTCGACACCGATGAGGCCGTACACTTCAAAATCCTTGGGCGTATAGTTAAGCCCCGGCTGTGCCAGAGCAGTTATGTTGAGCAGGTAGTCGAGCCCTCCTCCTATGTATTTCGTCTTCACGCCGTGGGCACGGAAGAATCCTCCGCTGACGTTGAGTCTGATACCATGTTCGGGCGAAATCCAGTCGCCCACGTGCAGTTCGCCTGTAGCCGTGACCTCAGGACCGGGAAGCCCGGCAAGGTTAATGCCGGCTCCGGCATCGACGAAGAGATGGTCGCCGAAGCGTTTCCCCGGATAGTATTTTGTTACTTTCGGGCGTTGCAGCATTTTTTCGAGTGCGCCCCCTGGAATCTGTGCCATCGCCATCGGGGAAATGGCAAATATGACGACACATATTACAGTCGTTTTCTTTATCTGGTTCATCGGTTTCATTTCTTTTCTTTTTCGTTGTCAATCATCAGGTCGTTGACATCGCCGTCCACCTTGGCGATGCTTTCGAGCGAAGGATCCATCTCGATAGCCTTTTTCAGAGCCTTGTATGCCTCTACCGGGTCATCGAGACGGTTCAGACATACAGCCTTCAGATAGTAGGACACGGCCTGGTCGGTAGGCAGCTGTTTGCACAGCTTCATGGCTTCTTCGTTTCGTTTCATAGCGAGCAGCATCACTACTTCGTTGCGTATGCCTGTCTTGGCTATGGTGCTCATGTTTTCCTGATAGCGTCCGTTGAGAGCCGAGTTGACGGCCAGCAGCAGGTGGGTGTCCTCACCTTCTGGTACAAATTGTGCCAACGAGTCGGCCTTGGTGTAGAGTCCGGCGTTGAGCAGTGCCACCATCTGGTTGGTATTCACGGTCTTGGGGGCTTTGCTTCCTGCGAATGGTTTCAGCAGTTCGGGGTCGGCGGCATGTCGGTTGATGAGTGCGGCCGAGAGGTCGTTGGCTGCAGTCATGAACGAAGGATACACTTCCAGCGACTGGCGCATTATTTTCTCGCGTTTTGCCTCGTCCTTTTCTCCACGGTAGAGGGTGAAGAACTCAAACTGGGTGAGCTGCTTGTAGTCTTTCTCGTAGAGCTGTTTTATCTCGTCGAATGTCAGTTGTCTGAAGATGGTGTAGTTCATCACATAGCCTACGCGGCGCAGCTGTGGCAGATACTTTTCCTTGATGATAGGGTAGATGGATGAATTGCGTATGGCTCGTCCCTGCAGGTCGATGTTGCCATATTTCTGTATGGCTTCCTCTACTTGGTCGGCCTCCCGGTCGAGACTGTCTTTCCTCATCAGTGTCACAACGCTTTCCCAGGGGGCTACTTTGGCATTGGATGTAAACTCCATACCCTGTCTCATCTCTTCGGGAACCTGGCTTCGCAGATAGTTGAGCGCGAAGTTCAGACGGTTCTTTGCCAGACGGATATTGTAGTTGTATTTACCTTCAGGCGACGACGTTCCTTCTATCGACAACGACTGGAGAGTGGCGTCCTTGGTCTGTGCAATCTGCTCTATCTGTTTGCGCATCTTGTCAATCTCGGCAATGTTGGCAGGGTCGTGTGTGTCAAATTCGGCCTTGGCTATTGGGAAGCGCAGGTTTATCTCTCCCCGGCTGTCGCGCAGCTGTTTCTCGGGCTTGGGCAGATATGCCGGGTCGGTCATTTCGTTGGCCGCAAACGAATAGTCGAGCCATCTGAGGGGGTTGACCGTGCCTCGTGCTATGATTGTGGTGTCACGGTAGAGAATGCGGTTGTAGTTCTCGATTGCCATGTAGACATCGCAGGAGAAATCGTCTTTGACATGCTCGACATAAATAGAGTCGGTGTAGCCTATGATGTCGTTGTCGCGTCCTTTCTCGCGTGTCTCTTTGCTCTTTATCGTAATGTATTTGGCCAGCGGGTCACCGCTGACGCTGTTGTTCATGTCGAAGTTGTACATACGGTCCTGTGTGTCGTTGTATGTCTGGGCATCGAACACCATCGGCTTCATAAGCTTCAGCTCCTTACGGGTCATGTCGTTGAGGATGGGCTGAACTACCAGTCGGGTGTTGTGTGAGAACATCTGTCGGGGCACTCTCACGCGTGTCTTCACGTGGAAGTAGTTGCCTTTCACCTCGATGTCGGTGGGTTCGGGCAGAACCTTGTCGGTCACTCTCTTCGCTGCTACCACCACTTCGCCGATTGATATGTTTTCCTCATCCAGTTCAACAGTAAGTGGTTTCGCGCTCCTTACCTTGACTGTGGCTGTCTTCGCTCCTACCATGCTGAACCGGAGTGTGGCTCCGATATGTATGTTGAAGGCGAAACGACCGTCGAGATCGGTCATGGCATATACTCTTCGCGATGAGGCGTCTGATATGCTCACGCCTGTAAGCGGCTCCTTGTTGTCGCTCGAAACCACTTTTCCGGTAAGTCTTATCACCTCTTGGGCTGCACCGGAAACGGCTGTCAATGACAGTATCAAGACGATTGTCATCAGTCTTGCCGAAATCATTGTACGTATATGTGAAATCATTTTGCTGGTTTTTCTATTTATACTATGTGGAAGGGGAATGTTGCTCTATCGGCTATTGCCTTCTGTTCCCTGTCATCCTTTTTACTGTGTTATCTTATCTAATAATGTACACGAAAGTCACACCGGCTTTCAGCGGGGCGGCCATCCATTTGATGTTGTTTGCTTTTCCTGGTTCTGGGGCGTTTTTTGCTGTTTTCTTTTCTCTTATCTTCACCATGCCTCCGCCGAGTGTGGCTTCGAGGCTCCACCGCCTTCCCAATACGAAGCTATATCCGTAGGTCAGTCCTCCGCCTATGGCATCGCCGTTGTGCCGGGTGTCGCCGAGCATCAGGTTGTATGTGGATGTTGTCCCCATCAGTCCCAGAAAATGGCCTGCCTGCGGACGTGCGCTGAACCAATAGCGTACTTCGGGAGAGAACGACCACAGCCGAGTGTCCACTTTGCTGCCTACCTTCAAACGGTTGGCCACACCTTCCATATTCAATGTTACATGGCGGTTGAGCCGGAATTCGGCACCTATGTTAGGGCTTGCTGCAGCCCAGTATAGTGCGTTGGTTTTCAGACCGATACGTTGTGCTTGGACAGGAATGAGTGTAGTTGATAGCAGTGCTATGGCAGCCCCTCTTTTTACCTTATCGTAAATTTTCATATTGTGTTAAAATACTAGTTGCTTCCTTTTTTGAAATTCGTTATCACTTATTTACTTAACATCAGTCAGTTTACAATGTGCAAAGTTACTGCAAAAGAGCGAAATACGGAAACAAACCACTTCCTTTTTTATAGTTGTACCTTTCTTCTTTGATTGGAGTGATAAGAAAACAGCACGTCCGTGAATGTGTTTTTATGCATTATTCTGTCCTGTTTTGCATTAATATTCGTTGCTTTGCCTCTCAAAACTTCGCTGTACGAAAATGATTTACTCTTGGCCGTAAATATTGCAAAAATGAAAGCTTTTAGTAAGTGACTGGAAACCACTTACTTGTATGCTTGCCGACATCTGGCGCGTTCTGGAATCAATTGAAATATACGTGTTTTATGCACCAAAACGGGCTGTTTTTCGCATCAAAAGCCCTTGTCTGGCATTCTGAAATGCGGCATATTGCGTCCTAATATGCGGCATATTGCATCACAAAACGGGCGTTATTGCATTTCCATTCCATTGTTACCACTGTATTGAAGCATGTTTAAGGGTGTCAAATCTCTATTTCACGATTTTCTGACGAAGTTTTTGTTACTCTAGTTTCTGCATAAATATACAATTCTGAATTTGGCTTGTTTGGGCACATTCGTGTCGTATGCGGACACACGTGCCGTGTGTCCCTACACGCAAGATGGCAATACGGTTAATGTTGAAAGAAAGCAGGTATATATTCTGCTTTTAACTTTGTCAATTAATAAAAATGCGCTATATTTGCAAAGAACAACGAACGTCATTATATGATGCGAGGATTTATTACATGTTCTATGTGCATGTTGGTTGTCTTTTCGGCAACGCGGACATGTATAAGAGTGGAAGGACAAGGTTTCTTCCTTGAAAAAACACATGATAATCTCTCTTGTTTAAAACGTATCATCCCAATTTTTATATCGGATATAGTTTTAATCTTGAAAATTGCATTCGATATTGAATCGTTGTCAAGTAAGTTCACCAAGAGAATAAAACCATGAAAACGTCATCATTCATACTTGTGTTCCTTTTATTATCTACGGTCTCTGAATCTGAGGCGCAGATAATGAGAATAAACGGCGGTCGTCGTATGATGCAGTCTCAGCCAGATACGTCTGCTGCAGCCTCATTTGGCGGTCCGGAATATCAGAACTATGTACTGGAGTATACCAGCCGTGACGGCGGTCTGGAATACGGATTGAAGTCCTATTCCTACTATGACGGTTTCGGGAATCCTGTACAGAAAGTACAAGTCGGCGCATCACCTTCCGGCTACGACATTGCAGACTATCGCGAATACGATTCGTGGGGACGTGAGTGGCGTACGTGGCTTCCTTCCGAACACGCGGGTCTGCCTTCCGGTTTGCCTGTTCCCAGTGCCAAAGCCAAGGCTGCCGCCGTTAACCAGTATTCAGACCATGCCCCGTACTCTTACCCCGAATACGAACACTCGACGCTGGGGCGCGTAGTAGCCCGCAATGGCCCGGGGCAGTCATGGCTGTCTGCCGGCAAAAAGACAACAATAGCATATATGACGAATACGGCGATAGAAGGCGACAGTCTCGCCTGTCCTAATATAAGGGTACGACAGACAGAATCTGCAAATTTCATTCTGATAGACAACGGACTGTACAAGGCCGGAACTATGTCGGTCAGGAGAATCTGCAACGAATCAGACAACGTTTCTTTTGAGTTCCGAGACCCTTACGGACGACTTGTACTTTCCAGAAAGGTAGGCGATGGAGGTCTTATGTATGACACTTATTATGTTCATGATGGAATGGACAGAATCGTAGCTGTCATTCCTCCGCTAGCGTTCTCTTCAAGTAATGAAATTTCCGGCATCAGCTTGGCTGAAATGGGATACCAATATTTTTATAATGGGCGAGGCCAGCTTACCGCAAAAGTTCTTCCCGGTTGTGCTCCCGAACACTTTGCTTACGACAATGCCGACCGGTTGATACTACGTCAGGACGGAAACCTTGCCGCAAAGGGCCAGTGCGAATTCCGTATATATGACGTGTTCGGTCGAGAATGCCTCCGTGGACGTTGCACTAACAATATCTCAGACGGTTCTTGGTGTCAAGGAAATGTATTATGCAGATATACCGGCAACGTCTCGGCAGGTTTCAGCGGGTACGAAATAGAAGGTATTGAGCTTTCTTCGCCGTCATTGGACAACATCAACTATTATGACAGTTACGACTTTCTCGGCTTTTCTGGATTTTCCCGTCTGGATTATACTCCCATTCCAGAGATGACCGATGCCGTCAACCAGACTCCTACAGGACAGCTTACAGGTAAGGTCGTGTCTGTATACGCCATTGACAGTGTCCAATCGCTCTTCAAATCATTGTACTATGATATGCGAAGCCGTCTTGTACAAACGGCCAAGACCAACCATCTCGGCGGCACAGACATTGAAAGCGTACGCTACAACTATGATGGTCAACCGGCATCCCGACTGATATCACATACAGCATCTTTTGGCCGTCCTGTAAAAGAATTGTACCGTTACAGCTACGACCAGGCAGGACGCGTTCTGTCTGTGTCGCACAGCATAAACGACCGTCCTGCTATAATGCTTCATGGCAAGTCTTACGACGCTGCCGGACGCCTTTCCGGCGATAGCCGTAACGGTGTATCGGGAGAAACTTATTCTTATAATGTCAGGTCTTGGATGACGAAACTGTCGTCGAACAATTTTTCCCTGCGTCTTTTCTATGACAATCCCTATTACGCAGATTGTCCTTCTTATAACGGCAACATTTCCGGGATAGAATGGAGCGTAGGCGGTCTGACGCGAGCCTATTCGTTCGGCTATGACGGACTTTCCCGTCTTACCAGTGCCAATTATTATGAAAACATGGAGCGAAACATCAACTACGATACCTCTTACAGATATGATGCGGCCGGTAACGTTATTAGTTTCACGCGCAACAGCAGCGCGAGCCGCCGCGACGACAAGAGAATGGACGATGTTGTCTGTGTCTACGACAACTCCCGGCTTGTCGAATCATACGACAATGTTGCGGATGTGTATAAGAATGGAATTTTCGGTTTTACGGACAGATTTGATACAAAAGGATTTGACGAAGACGATTATGCGTATGACGCAAATGGCAACATGACAAAAGATTCGAATAAAGAAATAACAGGAATCAGCTATAACCATATTGACAGACAAGAGAATATAAAGTATGAAAGTAGCAACGAGATAACCTTCTCATACAGCAGCGATGGTGAAAAACTTAGGGCAGAGTACGTCCTTCCCTTTATCCGCGCTTATCCGATATACTACGATACTTTGTTTATAGGAAAAATTGATTCATCGTATTTGGGTATACGACATGTAGAGAATGAATATTATTTGAACAAGGATTTTCCATTCGATTTTAAAGTGGATTTCAGAAAACTCCATACAACCTTGATTGATTATTGTGACAATAAAATATATACTAATGGAAAACTGACGGAAATCCTGATAGACGGCGGTCGTATTGTTTTCGATACGGATGGAAATCCCGATTATCAATTCTATACGTCTGATCATCAGGGCAACGTCCGTATTGTGTCTGACATGTCCGGAAATATAGTCCAGACCAACCATTATTATCCATACGGCGGTCTCTTTGTAGAGAGTTCAGAACTTTTCGGACAGCGTTATCGTTATAACGGCAAGGAACTGGACAGAATGGGTGGTCTCGACCTGTACGACTACGGTTCCAGAAAATATGATGCAGCCCTAATACGTTGGACGGCGAGGGATCCGGCTGCCGAGGAATACTACAGCACGAGCATGTATGCATACTGTGCCGGCAATCCGATGGCCTTTAACGACGAGCAAGGCAAATACATTACATATTACAACCATGCCAATGGCCGTTTATACTTGTACAGTAATGGCAATTTCTATCATTTCCGGGAAAAGAAAGACAATGGTCGGAGGGTTGTTGAGACGGTCGGTAAAGCTGTAAAAATTCCGAGAAGAAGTTATAATTTCATGTACCGGGCTCTTCTTGCCTTACGTTTTTTGGACAATTCAAAGAATAAGACAATAAGCAAGGTCTTTGATGCTCTCAAGAAGCTGGACAGTAGATATGAACATAGAATTTATAATGGATACGCGTATAATGTGGAGAGTTTTATGCATCCTAGTAAAGGCATAATGAGTGAAATCTATGTCAATCTTTACCTTAGCAAGAAAGGTGAGGATTTTAAAGGCATCGGTCTGACTTACAATGAAGTGATAGGGCACGAACTGAAACATTCATACGACGAAGAATTTGGTATTAGTAATAAGGGAATAGACAATGGTAAGGATATTACAGAATTTTCAACGGTTAATTTCGAAAACCTGATAAGAAAAGAAGAGGGACGCAAGATTCGTACAAGGTACGGTATTAAAATCCCGGATAAATATAAAGACTGGTTTAATTTAAAATGAATCTTTTATGGAAAAGAAACTGTGTGCGCGCATTTTGATTCTGATGTTTTGTATTATCGGAATCGTGATAGCGAAGTTCATTTACGATAATACTTATTTGGAGGAACGTTATCAGAGAGAGTTGGATTATGACAGGATAATGGATATGTTAACGATGAGTCGGCGAGATCTTAATAAGAAGTTCTCTATATTGTTCAGTGATGATAGCATGTATGTCACTTTCAGATCCAATCTTTTTTGCATATATAAAGAATTTATGGATGATGATACCTTGAATTACAAAGGCTATTGTGACTTTGAAAACAAGGCGGTAAGAGGAAAGGTCGATGTAAGAAAGTATGGTAAATATACTTGGTATGTTCGTCGTTTTAGGTTGGACCGGGATGTGGTACGTTTCCATTCCAAATATGGAACGGAGGCTTTGCTGAAGAAATACACGAAAAAACATTATACTATAAACGGCGGTGAAGCTGAATGTTTTGACTTCAAAAGGAATTATGACGATATTTATTGGACGTGTTGCTATTTGTTAGAGAAAGAAGGTTTTACTTATGGATATAGTGATTTAGCAATATCAACAGTTTTTACCCGTAAGCTGCCAAAGAAGGGAAAAACAGAAGACGTAGGAAAGAATGTAAACCCGAAAAAACGAACAAGATGAAAATAAAACTGGGTAATACAAGGCTTTTTCTGTCAATTGCGCTTCTGATTATCTGTATGAGCGCGAAAGCCCAATTGACAGCTGTGCATAATGTGAAAAGCCCGGAAGTAGCAAATCTTAACAAATTTGGTACTATCCCTGTCAATCATTTTACAGGCCAACCTCAAATACATATTCCATTATATGAGGTAAGTTCTGGAAAACACATCGTTCCAATTTCGATGTCTTATGATTTGTCGTCAGTCAAGCCAGATAATCAAGGTGGAAGCCTTGGACTCGGATGGAATCTTATGGCTGGAGGATTCATAACAAGGACTGTCAGATGTGCTCCCGATGAGACAAAAGATTCTAGGGGTATTGGACATGGATACTATTTTCATGCCAACAAGATGGATGGTATCTCCGGACGAGAATTTGAAGAGTATTCCACTAAGGAATATTTGGAAGGAGACAATTGGTTCGAACTTAGTGCGGATGAATTTTCCTTTAATTTTTGTGGCTATTCTGGCAATTTCTATTATACGCATGACGGATGGAAGGTCTCGTCTGATGATGATATAAAGGTGGTGTTCAACGAAAACGATGGATTCTTGAAATACCGTGCACTACGCATGTATGATTCACATTGGACAAACCAGAGCAATAATGACTGTTTCTTCAACAAGTTTACGTTAATAACACCTGACGGGACGAAATACGAATTCGGAGGTAAAAATGCCACAGAGTACAGTATTTCATATTATTACAGAAACACTAGCAGGCTTGTAGCTACAACATGGAGGCTCTCAAAAATAACAACTATTGATGGCAGGACAATCACATTCGGGTATGACACGTCCCAACTTATCGCCGATATAAGGTTTGTTCCTCAATACAGAAGTCTTCAGACTGCTAACGGGTGTACGGCTTTACAACCATATCAGATTGGAAAGATGGAATATACTGGTTTTCTTGTATTTCCAGTACTCTTGAAAAGTATCGAGACCGATGACGAAATATGTACATTCGTTTATAAAATGGATGTGGCTTATGGGAGCAGGTTTCCAAAACTTTCTCTTTATTGGAAGGCTGGCCAAGCTTTTAGGGTTGACCCGTTTCGTTTTCCTGATGAAGATCCAGGAAATCAATTCCTGATATTCCTTCCAAAAACTTCGTACGGAAGTACAGACCCGTACACAAGAATTAAAAACAGCCTTTGTCGTAAATTTCTGAACACAATAAATATAGACAGCAAGCATGGAGGTAAAAGCAAATATTTCTCTTTTGGTTACACAACAACCTCAGGAACGAAAAGTGTAAGGCGGAAAGTCTCGCTTGTGCAAATGAGCGATGATAATGAGCTATTGTGGAAGTACGGATTCAAATATGACAGCCAGACAATAGGAAGTGATGGAGAATATTATGTCATAAATTCGAGCGATTCATGGGGTTATTATAATGGCACGAATATAAAAATATCAGATACGCCAGATTTTAAATTAAAAAACACGCTATTGCAATATGCCAAAGCAGAAACCCTACATGAAATCATTTACCCTACAGGAGGAAAGAGTACTCTTGAATATGAAGAGAATGACTATTCTTCGATGGTTTTCGCCAATCACCTTTCTCTGAAAATGTCATCTGGACAATCAGGAGGATTACGTGTTAAATCTATAACGAACAGAAACACTGACGGTAAAATATCGAATAAAATATTTTACTCAATACTCCGTTAAATTTTTCGTAGTGGCATTTCAGCACACATAAAATCAGAAT
>CALBJK010000070.1 GCA_937892695.1 uncultured Prevotella sp. | reverse complement strand
TGCCGATCATATCAAATCGGCCGGCAGCTTGAGCGCCAAACTGGACATTAGTGTCTATGCCACCAGTATCGTGCACGAAAGCATATCCAAAAACTACGCTGTCAGGAAAAAAATACCATCAAAGAACAGGATTTACATTGAGAAAGGCAAGGATTTTTCGTTCGGAGACTTCATCGTCACCCCATTCGAAGTACCCCATGATAGTTCAGACAATGTTGGATACCGCATCGAATATCATGGGATTGTCTTATGCTTGATTACAGACGCGGGATGCGTAACAGAAAAAATGAAAGAAATAATAAGCCAGGCCGACTACCTGATTATCGAAGCCAATCATGACAAACCAATGCTCATTAACGGTCCCTATCCAGAATATCTGAAAAAACGTATTCTAAGCGACAACGGCCATCTGAGCAACGACGCATGCGCAGAGGCCATAGTTGAAAACGCATCTAAAAAACTGAAGCATATTTGGCTCTGCCACCTCAGCGAAACAAACAATACACCGGAAAGAGCAAACCTGGCAGTAAAAGAAAAAATTGACAGTGACGGTCATGGACTAAGACCAGACCTACAGTTAGATGTTCTCAAGCGAAAGCAGGCAACAGGAATATTTCATCTGGAATAAGGAAAAATTGATAGGGTTATAGAAATTCGCTTTACAGAATTAACAATTCACATGCTGCAAAAGCCAATAATAAGGAAAAATTATCGCTATAGATGCCATTTATCGTATTTTAAATAAGTTTCGTTGCACTCGGGAATAAAAACAAACGAGTTTGTCTTGTATTCCACTCTTTTGCTGTAACTTTGCAAACGGAAAAGAAAATAAAAATTCAATAAGGTAAAATGATTACAGTAACCAATCTTGCAATCCAGTTTGGGAAAAGAGTCCTCTACAAGGATGTGAACATGAAGTTCACACCAGGCAACATCTACGGAATAATCGGTGCTAACGGAGCCGGAAAATCAACCTTGCTCCGTGCCATAAGTGGTGACCTAGAACCCAACAAAGGCTCTGTCGAACTTGGTCCGGGGGAACGTCTGTCGGTACTGGAACAAGACCACTTCAAGTTCGATCAGTACAGCGTTCTTGACACCGTGCTCATGGGTCACGAGCCGTTGTGGAAAAACATGAAAGAACGAGAAGCACTATATTCAAAACCTGAAATGAACGAGGAAGACGGCAACAGAGCTGCTGAACTTGAAGAAAAGTTCGCGGAAATGGACGGATGGGAAGCCGAAAGCAATGCTGCACAGATGTTATCCAACCTAGGAATCAAAGAAGATCTTCATTCCAAACAGATGTCCGAGTTGTCCAACAACGAGAAAGTAAGAGTGATGTTGGCCAAAGCCCTATTCGGCAATCCTGACAACCTGCTACTTGACGAGCCAACCAACGACCTAGATCTGGACACTGTACAGTGGCTCGAAGAATACTTAAGCAATGTGGAGCAGACCGTACTGGTAGTGAGTCATGACCGCCACTTCCTTGATGCCGTCAGTACGCAAACTGTTGATATCGACTTCGGTAAAGTGACCGTATTCGCAGGCAACTACTCATTCTGGTATGAGAGTTCACAACTCGCGCTCAGACAAGCTCAGAACCAGCGTCAGAAAGCCGAAGAAAAACGTAAGGAACTAGAAGAGTTCATCAGACGTTTCTCTGCCAACGTAGCAAAGAGTAAACAGACCACCAGCCGCAAAAAAATGCTGGAAAAACTGACTGTAGACGAAATCAGACCTTCGAGTAGAAAATACCCAGGCATAATCTTCCAAATGGAACGTGAGCCAGGCAACCAAATACTCGAAGTTGAAGGATTGAAAGCAGTCGATGCAGATGGAACTGTACTATTCGACAATGTCAGCTTCAATGTGGAAAAAGGTCAGAAGGTTGTATTCCTAAGCCACAATCCCAAGGCCATGACTGCATTGTTTGAAATAATAAACGGCAACAGAAAAGCCGATGCCGGTACATACAAATGGGGCGTGACGATAACCACAGCCTATCTTCCACTAGACAATACTGGCTTTTTCAAAAGCGACATGAACCTTGTCGACTGGCTCAGCCAATGGGGAACTGGCAACGAGGTGGCCATGAAAGGCTATCTTGGCAGAATGCTGTTCAAGCAAGAAGATGTGGAAAAGAAAGTCAATGTACTCAGCGGAGGTGAGCGAATGAGAATGATGATTGCCAGAATGCAACTGCAAAACGCAAACTGCCTCATACTCGATACGCCGACAAACCATCTCGACCTAGAAAGTATACAGGCTTTCAACAACAATCTTGTGACATTCAAAGGCAACATTCTGTTTTCCAGCCACGATCACGAATTCATCCAGACTGTAGCAAATCGTATCATAGAACTTACGCCAAAGGGAACCATCGACAAACTGATGGACTATGACGACTACATTTACAATGATCAAATAAAAGAGCAGAAAGCCGAAATGTATAACATCTGACAACACTCATTTGGCAAGGTTTTTGCTGATACATTAAGAAAAACGATCATTATGGACAAGACAAATAAAAAAGATAAAGAGTTCGTTGACAAGACAGAAAAACAGACTTCTGTAGAAAACGAGACCCAAAAAGAAAATTCCGGTAAAGGTGAACATGAAGCTACAAAAGACGAGTTGGCTGAAGCTAAAAAGGAAATAGCCGAACTGAAAGACAAGTATCTTCGGAAGGTAGCAGAATTCGAGAATTATAAGAAGCGTACACTTAAAGAGAAAGCAGAATTGCTACTCAACGGAAGTGAAAAAACCGTCACTACAATTCTACCTGTGCTCGACGATTTCGAGCGTGCCATATCCGACAAGACCGAAGACCCCAAAGTTCTAAGAGATGGAATGAACATTATTTTCAATAAATTTGTAAAGGCACTTGAAAGTATTGGTGTGAAGAAAATAGAAACGGAGGGCAAAGACTTTAATGTCGACTATCATGAAGCCGTAGCTATGGTTCCAGGCATGGGCGACGAAAAGAAGGGCAAGGTGATAGACTGCGTTCAGAGTGGTTATAAACTGAATGACAAAGTGATTCGTCACGCAAAAGTAGCTGTAGGACAATAGAACAATGGCAAAAAGAGATTACTATGAAGTTCTGGGTGTCGATAAGAACGCCACAGATGAAGAAATAAAAGTGGCTTATAGGAAGATAGCCATCAAATATCACCCCGACCGTAATCCTGGAAATAAAGAAGCTGAAGAGAAATTCAAGGAAGCAGCCGAAGCATATAATGTATTACACGATGCCCAAAAACGTCAACAGTATGACCAGTTCGGCTTCGATGGTCCATCAGGTGGCGGATTTTCAGGCGGATTTTCAGGTGAAGGCTTTTCGATGGACGATATCTTCTCTATGTTCGGCGATGTATTCGGCGGACGTGGAGGATTCGGAGGTTTTGGAGGCGGCAATAATGCCCAAAAACATCAGTATAAAGGATCTGATTTACGCATAAAGGTGACGCTCACCCTTCAAGAAATAGCGACAGGAACGACAAAAAAAATCAAATTAAAAAAAGATATAGTTTGTCCGGATTGTCATGGGAGCGGAGCCGAAGCAGGTTGTAGTCCAGAGACGTGTCCAGACTGTCATGGAAGTGGTGTGGTAACACGCACAGTACGTACAATGCTCGGAATAATGCAGACACAGAGTGAATGCAGCACTTGCCATGGCGAAGGTACTATCATTAAGCATAAATGCCATCACTGTAACGGAACTGGCGTAATAAAAGGAGAAGAAATTATCGAGATAAAGATTCCGGCAGGTGTTGCTGAAGGCATGATTGTTAATGTACCGGGAAAAGGAAATGCCGGGCCACGCAACGGAATCAACGGAAACATTCAAGTCTACATTGAAGAAGCGCCAAACGAGACATTCGTACGCG
>CALBJK010000069.1 GCA_937892695.1 uncultured Prevotella sp. | reverse complement strand
GGCAGAACCTTGCCCCTCAGGGTTATCTCTCCCGTCATGGCAGTATTCTTGCGCACCTTACGCTGCGTAAGAGCTGAAGCTATCGACGTGGCGATTGTTATGCCCGCCGACGGTCCGTCTTTCGGAGTAGCTCCTTCGGGCACATGTATGTGTATGTTCCACTGTTCGAAGATGCGGTAGTCGATACCGAGCACGTCGACATGAGCCTTGACATACTCCAGAGCTATCACAGCCGACTCTTTCATCACGTCGCCCAGATTGCCAGTGAGAGTCAGCTTGCCGGCCTTGCCTTTGCTCAGCGATGTCTCAATGAAGAGAATCTCTCCGCCGACGCTGGTCCATGCCAGTCCCGTCACCACTCCGGCGTAGTCGTTGCCTTGATATATGTCGCGGTAGAACGGCGGCTTGCCTAGCAAGTCTTCTATTTCTGCAGGCGTTATCTTCTCGTATGGCAACTGACCGTCTACGGCTTTTTTGTAAGCCAGTTTGCGCAGAGCCTTGTCTATCTGTTTTTCGAGCTGGCGCACACCGCTCTCGCGTGTGTACGACTCTATTATCTTCTCAATTGCCGCTTTGGAGAAGAGCGGCTTGTGTCGCGGCTCGTCCAGTCCGGTGTTTTCTATCTCGCGTGGTATGAGATGGCGTTTGGCTATCTCTATCTTTTCTTCGGTTATGTATCCGCTCACCTCAATAACCTCCATTCGGTCGAGCAACGGACGCGGAATGGTGTTCAGGTCGTTGGCCGTAGCTATGAAGAGCACTTTGGACAGGTCATAGTCTACGTCGAGGTAGTTGTCATGAAAGGCATTGTTCTGTTCGGGGTCGAGCACTTCGAGCAGAGCCGATGCAGGGTCGCCGTTGATGGTGTTCTGCGTCACCTTGTCTATCTCGTCAAGAATGAAGACGGGGTTCGACGATCCGGCCTTCTGTATGCTCTTTATGATACGTCCGGGCATAGCTCCGACGTATGTGCGGCGATGCCCACGTATCTCCGACTCGTCGTGAACGCCACCGAGCGACACCCTCACATACTTGCGTTTCATCGCTGCGGCCACGCTCTTGCCCAGACTGGTCTTGCCCACTCCTGGAGGGCCGTAAAGACAGATGATAGGCGACTTCAGGTCGCCGCGCAACTTCAGCACGGCCATATATTCGAGTATGCGTTCCTTCACCTTCTCCATGCCGTAGTGGTCGCGGTCGAGAATCTTCTGGGCACGTTTCAGATCGAGGTTGTCCTTGGTATACTCGCCCCAAGGCAGAGCCACCATCGTCTGCAGGTAGTTCAGCTGTACACTGTATTCCGGACTCTGCGGGTTGTATAGGTCGAGCTTGTCGAGTTCTTTGTTGAAGGTGTTGGCTATTTCTTCCGGCCATTTTTTGTTCTTGGCCTTATCTTCAAGCTCTTTTTTCTCTGGCGAACCTTCGCCATTGCCCAGTTCTTCCTTTATATTCTTTATCTGCTGCTGCAAGAAGTACTCGCGTTGCTGTTCGTCTATGTCCTCGCGGGTCTTGCTGCGTATGTTCTGTTTCAGTTCGAGCAGCTGCAGCTCTTTGTGCAGCACTCGGAGCGTACGTATTACGCGCTCCTTGATGCTCCCGGCCGCGAGCATATCTATCTTGTCCGCGATTTCGAACGGCAGGTTTGTACAGATGAAGCCCGTAGCGATGACATCATTGTGTATGTTGTTCAGAGCAAACTGCGACTCGTCTGGTATTTCATCGTTCTGTTTGATATACTCTATCGTGAGCGACCTCAGATCGTCCAATGCCGTAGCATACTCGGTGTCGTCCTTGTCAGGCAAAGTCTCAGGGCAACCCTCCACCTTTCCTACAAGATAAGGGCGGCGGCGCACAATGTCGTTCAGTTTGCATCTGCCCAGTCCTTGTACTATGGCAGTGACGTTGTTGTTGCCTAGTCCGGGCATTTCGAGTACCCTCACCAGCTTGGCATACACGCCATACTCATACAGGTCATCCTTGCTTGGCTCCTCGTTTGCGGCTGTCTTCTGGCAGAAAACGGCAAACACCGTGTCTTCTTTCTTCTTAAGTTTGTTCACCAGGTTCATGCTGATAGTCCTTCCTACAAGAATCGGAGCTATCACACCCGGGAACAGAACCATGTTGCGCGTGGCAAGGATTGGAATATCGCCACTCACGTTTATATTGAACAACGTGGAGACATCGCCGTCATAATCGGCAATCATCTGAATTGATGCGTTCGTTTTTTTGTTCATATTGTTTTTGTTGTGACATGCAAAGTCCATGCCGGACTGCAAAGTTACTCAAAAAAGAACTTATTTACGACATTTCACGATGGTTTTTAAACAAAAACGGCAAAGTCTAAATCAGCAACGTAAAGATTTTATTCTGAGCGTCTGACCTCTGCTAATCAGACTGTAAACCATCTTTTTTAAGACTGTTTTTGGAAGATACTTCAAAAACAAATTCAATATTCATGGATTTGTGCTTTTGGTGAATTTTCCTGATAACGACTCTATTCCTGCAACAATTTTCAAGATGTAAACGCCATTTGGCATACCGTTCATATTTATCGTCTTATAATGTTCTCCTGCTGAAACAGATTGACTTTTCTGCACATAAACAGTTCTTCCACTATAATCATACAATCCAATAGAAATTTTAATCTCTTTTGTCGAAAAATATTTTATAAGGAACATACAATCTTTATTGATTGAGGCCACATATCTGAAACTTCCGTCAGCCGTGCTACTATTAAACGAATAGGGTATCCTGTCTCTTTCTTGTTCATCCATAAAATCTTCGTTTTTACTTAGGGCATCTGCATTTATTACGGAGTATTGTATTCGACCCTTATCAAATATTCCCCCTTTGCATATTATTGTTTCAATTAATGGATGGCGTATTCCTGCCGCAAACCACTGATAGGTGTCCTTTACAACTTTTGCATTGCCCTTTATTAAAATATTATCTATTGAGTCTGGATTTATGCGTATGCTGTCTGCAATCCATGCCAATGTTGAATCACTTTGCACTTCAGAACATAAATATGAATAAAGGGTACGAGAATGGACAAGCATTGCATTTTTCAGAGTATCACCATTAGGCATCAACAGAACTCCACGCCCCACCATTGCAACATTGTATGTTCCGACAACACGAAAACGGACTTTGTCGCAATAGATACCATAACCATCGACATATCCTTTATGACGGTCATTAAGAATCATTGGAAAAGCAAGTCTTAACTCTGGATGCAAATACGTAACCTTGATGAGATTATCTTCATATCCCAAGCAAACGAGACTATCGTCATTCTGAACTAATCGAGAAATGAAACCATTAGACAAGAGAAATAAACTTTTATCATTATTTTTATCCTTGATATATTCCGACACAAAGCTGTTTTTCTCAATTTTCACATTACGAAAATCCCAAACAGTTCCATCTTCTCCTATTGACGGTAGAACAGTTTTTGACAAGAAACGGCTTGTAACATGTTCTCCGGCGATAATACCTTGCACATCTCGACTTATGTACGTTTGAGCTACAGAATAAGCACAGAACAAACAAACAGTCAGCATTGTTTGTGTTCTCCGTTCCAATAGAACACTCATCAAATTTGTGACATATACAACAAACCATTTCATACTCTTAAATTTTAATTTAAACAATAGTTATGATTTAGAGTCTTCAGACATTTGAAGTGAAATTATCTGCAAGAACTCAACTTCTGTTAAACAATATACTGGCTCCAAAAGGGTTACAAACATAAACTACCATTCCAATTTCTGATGAGCCTAATTCTTATACTTATATTGAAATACGTTGAGAATCTTACGAACAGGGCCATTTGGCGTATTCTCGTAGAAATAGGTTTCACGTAGTCGGCTTTCACCATCGTATTTATAATAAACGGTAAATCCGTCAGGAGTAGTCTTAGATTGGAGCAACATATTTTTATCGTATTTATAGATTGTGATGTGGGCTGAAGGAAAAATGGCATAACATTCATGCAATGCGTCAAAGTCTATTTCTTCAATGTCCATTTCTGAGAACGACAATGGGGCAACACCAGCTTTCCATAGAAGATCTTCTGATGTTACATTTTCTATTAAGTAATGTTTAAAAAATAACTTCCGCAATTTTTCTGTTGCAGTTTATGTTTA
>CALBJK010000068.1 GCA_937892695.1 uncultured Prevotella sp. | reverse complement strand
CTTTAGAAATCATGCCTATCGCGTTTGTCTTTTCAACCCAGTTCCCGACGCTCATTGTAAATGTAGGTAAACCAGCCTCTTTTTTAAAGTGGTCAAATTCGACCACTTTAAAATTTGGGTTATAGAGAGTCTCCCATGTACCAAGAAATTCAATGGTAGAACGGTTCCTTATCCAATTCTTGATAATATCAGAAGCTCTTGTTTCTTCGCCTTTGGCTTTTACCATATCCGTCAAACAAATATAATCGCTTGTGTCATCCATAAACACAGAAATTTCCGTATTCTGGACTTTGATTTTCTTCGTCTTTGCCATATCATACAATTTTTAAAACGTTGCAAATATACCACTTTCTTTTGAAGAAGAATGCCAGATTAACATTTTCATGTACAGAACAAGACATTTTGCAAGTCCTTGTCTGTTTTTAACGGCAACCCACAATGTCAAAGAACGCCGACAATCAACCACTCATCACTAACACCTTACACCTCTTCACTCCGCCCACCTGCGGGCTTCCCATTCCCTGCGCCTCACCAGCCCCGGCATCACCCGGCCACCGGCGTACACCCACCGGCGGAACTCGGCCTGTATCTCACCGTCCGCACGTCCCCCGCGTATCTTACGGTACAGCGTGCTGCCCTTGAACGCCCCGAGACCCAAGTTGAAGCAGAAGTCCGCCACAGCGTCGAAACGCCCCTGCGTCCGCAGCTCCTCCACACCCGAGCACCATGCTTCCACCGGCGCGAGGTCTTCCCTGAGCCAGCGGTCGGCCTCGCCGCGCGTGCAACGCTGTCCGCGCCTCACGCCGCGCGTATGGCCGTAGCCTATCGTCCACACGCCAGCCGGACACAGATAAGCCCTGTCCCGGTATCCTTCAAGCTCCTTCAGCTTCGCTATCAGTACATCACTTGCCTTCATCCTTCCCCTCCTTTCCAGTCTCTGCGGCACAGTCCTCCATGGTCTCCTCCAGTACGGTGCCCACATCAGGCGCCTTGCGCTTTATCAGGGCTATGAGGAAACGCTTTATCGAGAACGGATGCCTGACACCGTGTATCGAGCACACGTGGCCGATGATGCTGTCTATCTCCCATACCATGCCGAGGCCAATGCCTACCGCCGCCGTCTGCGTGTGCGTGGCCCAGCCCAGCGGTTCGAGCACGCCGAGGCCAAGCAGCGAACCCAGCAGAAGGTACGTCAGATAGTCCACGGCCTTGTTGCACGTCCGCCGCCCGGCACGCGAGAACCTGAACGGCTTGTCCTGCTTCAGCGAGTCGGACACCCCGAACCAGAAGTCGGCCAGTATCAGCGCCGCCACCAGCACCAGCATCCACCGCAGGTCGTACAACGCCCC
>CALBJK010000067.1 GCA_937892695.1 uncultured Prevotella sp. | reverse complement strand
TATTACCAATTTACATTCGCTTCGGCGTGATTTTTTATCTCATGGAGATTTCATAGGTATGAAGGTACGAAAAATATTTGAGATGGCCAAAACTACGGAGTACTTATTGCCTGATTTTCAACAATTTCTCATTCGATTTCCAAGGATGATTCCTTAGGAAAAAGTACAAGAAATGATACCGCTGAATAGTTACCAAAAAAGGAATATCCTTTCCGTCTGACAGAAAGGACATCCCCAATTTTTTAGTTATTTATTCTGCGCTTTCTTCTGGCTTCATGTTCGTGTACACATTCTGTACATCATCAAACTCTTCGAGACGTTCTACCATTTTGTCAATGGTAGCACGGGCATCACCAGAAAGATCCTTCAAGTCGTTCGGAATGTAAGTGAATTCGCCTCCAATGTCTTCAAAGCCTTGTTCTTCAAGAAACTTCTGTATCTGGGCATAACTCTTGGGATCGCCGTAGATGGTTATTGTCCCTTCTTCTGGATCCTCGTCGTATTCATCTTCAACATTGAAATCTATCAGCTCAAGAACAAGGTCGTCCATATTGGTATCCGCCTTCTTCTTAAACGTAAATACACATTTGTGATCGAAAAGATAGGAAAGTGAACCAGTTGTACCTAAAGTTCCATTGAATTTGTTAAACACCGACCTTACGTCAGCAACGGTACGTGTGGTATTGTCAGTAAGAGTATCTACAAAAACAGCAATGCCATGGGGTCCATATCCTTCGTAAGTCACTTCTTTATAGTCGCTTTGATCCTTGCCTAAAGCGTTCTTGATAGCACGCTCAATGTTATCCTTAGGCATGTTCTCACGCTTGCATGTAGCGATGATTGAACGCAGTCCGGGATTGTTCTCCGGCTCTGGACCACCTGCCTTTACTGCAATAGCTATTTGTTTACCCAAACGTGTAAAGGCTTTTGCCATGTGTCCCCATCGTTTCAGTTTCGTAGCTTTACGATATTCAAATGCTCTTCCCATAATGGAATAAATGTTTAATATTATTTGTTGTTTTATTGTTTTTACTTGGAAACCCTTTGATATTGAATGACTTTCTTACCGCTTGCTAATTGTTACCTATATTGCAACCGCTCTACAATGGCGCAAAACCTCTTACATAAAGCGGCAATCAAGGGTTATCACTTTATCTCAACTCTGCGCCCAGCTTCGATTTTAAGTTTGCGATAAGCTTTTGCATTAGCGTCTCAATCTGCTTGTCATTAAGCGTCTTGCTGTCGTCTTGAAGTATAAAGTTGACTGCGTAGCTCTTTTTACCTTCAGGCAAATTCTTGCCTTCGTACACGTCGAACAACTCGACACGCTTGAGAAATTTCTTCTCGGTTTGACGAGCGATTTCCTCTACCTGTTCAAATTCGACATTCTTATCCAAAAGTAAAGCAAGATCACGACTTACAGCCGGGAAACGGCTTATGTCTTGGTAGAGTACAATGTTCTTACGAACAGATTTCAGCACATTGTCCCAATTTATATCGGCAAAGAAAACTTCATTGTCTATGTCTGTAAGTTTTAGCATTTTCTGACTTACGATACCAAATTCGGCCAAGACCTTACCATTACGCTCTTCAAAGGAGAGAGCCTTTGAAAAGATATTGTTTTCACTCTTTCGGATAAGTACGATGCCAGACTTTACACCAAGTCGGTTGAAGATATTCTGAACGTATGCTTTAAGCTCATAGAATGAAGACGGTTCGTCGGGATGTGCCCAAGAACCCTGTACACGCTTACCTGTAAGCCACAGTCCGAGATGCATTTCTTCTGTATAAGCCTTTATAGGGTCTTCTGAATTTTTCTTCTCTGGAGAATAGTGATAGCAATTGCCGAATTCAAAGAAACGTAAATCGGGATTCTTGTGATTGATATTACGGCACAGGCTTTCAAGTCCCCCGAACAATAAAGTCTGACGCATTACTCCAAGGTCAGAACTGAGAGGATTCATCACTTTTACAGTAGTTTCCTCGGTGTATTTATTCAATCCTGTATAGTAGGACATTTTAGTCAGCGAATTGTTCATTATTTCGTTGAAGCCACAACCGACAAGTTGCTCACCAATAATGCTTTGCAGATGATAGTTGCGATCTTCATCGCCGAGATTAGTCAGCGAACTCTTCAATTGGGTCGGTATTTCCACATTATTGTATCCGTAGATACGCAGTATGTCCTCAACGACATCGCATGGACGCTGAACATCAACACGGTAAGCCGGAACAGTCAGCTGCAGCCCACTCTCTGTTTCGTCATCAATTTTCATGTCAAGACTTGTGACAATACTCTTAATCATGTCATGACCTATTTTTTTGCCTATAAGAGTATCAACGTAAGCATAATCAAGGTTAACATTGAAGTTGCTCATCTTTGTCGGATAAACATCCTTTATTTCCATGCTAACCTTTCCACCTGCAAGTTCGCAACACATTATAGCTGCTTGCTTCAAGGCGTAAATAATGCCATTAGGATCAACGCCACGTTCGAAACGATAACTTGCATCTGTGCTCAGACCATGACGACGTGCACTCTTGCGTATCCATGTAGGATGAAAATATGCACTTTCCAGAACAACATTCCTTGTAGTATCGTAAGTTCCGCTGCCCTTTCCACCGAATATTCCTGCTATGCACATCGGCTCTTCTGCATTGCAAATGCTAAGATCATGTTCACCTAATGTACGCTCTTCGCCATCAAGCGTAACAAACTTTGTCCCTTCAGGCTGAGTACGGACAACGATTTTGCGTCCTTTTACCATATCTGCGTCAAAGCAATGCATAGGCTGACCATATGCCATCATTACATAATTTGTAATGTCTACTATATTATTAACAGGACGCAAACCTATCACACGTAATTTTTCTTGAAGCCACTCTGGACTTTCCTTAACGTCACACCCTGTAATGCTTACGCAAGCATAACGATGACATGCCTCAGGATTTTCAATTTCAACATCAATAGGGAGATTGTTGTTATCCACAACGAATGCGCTACAGTCAGGACGATGTAATGATGTTTTATGCCCGTTACGAACAAGCCAAGCATACAAATCTCGAGCTACTCCCCAATGGCTGAGGGCATCGGCTCGGTTGGCCGTTATGTCAATCTCTATAAGCCAGTCACTTTCGAGGTGGTAATATTCGGATGCAGGCTGACCGACTGGAGCATCTTCAGGGAGCACAATTATACCATCATGACTCGTTCCTACTCCTATTTCATCCTCGGCACAAAGCATTCCGTAACTATCAACACCGCGAAGTCTTGATTTCTTTATTACGAATTCCTTGTCGCCGTCGTAAAGCGTACACCCTAAATCGGCAACGATAACTTTCTGACCTGCTGCGACATTGGGAGCGCCACAGACAATTTGCTGAGGAGTGTCGTGACCAAGATCAACTGTTGTAATATGAAGATGATCGGAATTAGGATGTGCCTCACACGTCAATACCTTTCCTACATACAGACCCTTCAAGCCACCTTTTATACTTTGGACTTCTTCTATAGAGTCAACTTCAAGTCCGCAGGAAGTAAGTGCGTCAGCTGTCTGCTGGGGCGTAAGGTCGAAATCGACATATTCTTTAAGCCATTTAAAAGAAATATTCATTATAATGATAAATTTTATGTATTCAAATACTGCACAAAATTACAAAAATAAAGCCACCCAAACAAAATAAAACTCTAAAAAGTATCGTAAAGCACATGTAACATTCTATACTATAAATTTATCACAGAAGGCACAACAAGAACCTAGGCACAGCAGCGTTATGCTACCTTAACGGGGCGTATCTCGATGGTGTCCAAAATAGGAATTGTTTTATACAGAACGGCACGTAGGTGGTGTGATAGGTCGGTAAATACGCAAGCAGGAGATAAACACCTACAATTAGCATTTACCTCCTACTCGATTTTGTTTAACTTCCTATTCCGATTGTAAACCGGAGTGGAAACTTAAAGTCTTAGTTTGCTTTTTCGCCAGCCATATCTGCTTCGTCAGACCAGTCTTCTTTCGTCTTGCGTATGTATGAAGCGTAACGCTGCTGTGCCGAGCGTTTGCACTCAGCAAACAGTTCGTCGGCCTGCTCTGGCAGAGCTTTTTTGACACTCATGAAGCGAACTTCGTGCATCAAGTAGTCTTCGAACAAACTCCAGTCGGGCTCCTTAGAGTCGAGTGTGAACGGATTCTTGCCTTCCTTGACAAGTTCGGGGTTGAAACGCCATAGATGCCAGTAACCGCACTTCACGGCACGTGCCTCTTCGGCCTGACTGCGTCCCATACCGCCCTTAATCTTCAGACCATGGTTGATACACGGAGCGTAGGCGATGATGAGTGACGGGCCATCGTAAGCTTCGGCCTCACGAAATGCCTTCAAGCACTGAGCTTGGTCGGCACCCATAGCAACCTGTGCTACATAGATGTAACCGTAAGTGGTCTCCATCAGACCAAGGTCTTTCTTCTTGATACGCTTACCAGCAGCGGCAAACTGTGCTATAGCTGCCAGAGGTGTAGCCTTAGAAGACTGACCGCCAGTGTTAGAGTAAACCTCGGTGTCGAGAACGAGTATGTTCACGTTTTCTCCACTTGCGAGTACGTGGTCGAGACCTCCGTAACCTATATCATAGGAAGCACCGTCACCACCAATTATCCACTGGCTGCGTTTTGTGAAGAAATTCTTCAAACCGTCAAGTTCCTTGCAGTAATTGCACTTGTCCTTGTTTGCCTCAATCATAGGAATGAGTTTGTCGGCAGCTGCATGTGCGGCCTTAGCGTCGTTGCGTCCTTCGAGCCACTCCTTGGCTGCAGCCTTAAATTCGGCAGGAACATTTTCGTTGCCTTCAGCTTCTGTAAGTATGGTAGCGATACGGTTGCGAAGCTTCTTGTCTGCAAGGTGCATACCGAGACCGAACTCGGTAAAGTCCTCGAAGAGAGAGTTGGCCCATGCAGGTCCGTGACCCTTGTCGTTCGTGCAATAAGGAGTTGAAGGTATTGAGCCAGAGTAGATTGAAGAACATCCAGTAGCGTTTGCTACAATCTGGCGGTCGCCGAACAGCTGAGATACGAGCTTAACATACGGAGTCTCACCGCAGCCAGAGCATGCACCTGAGAATTCAAACAATGGAGTAGCAAACTGAGAGTTCTTGGGACTGAGCGTGATGTCAACAAGATTCTGCTTGCTCTTTACGTTATTGAAGCAGTAATCCCAGTTCTTCTGGTTCTCCAGCTGTGTCTGGAGAGGCTTCATTTCGAGAGCCTTGCCCTTCTTCGGATGTCCCGGACAAACGTCGGCACAGTTGCCGCAGCCCAGACAGTCGAGTACGTCGACCTGAATACGGAAGTGCATACCGCTCATTGCCTTAGGAGCCTTCATCTCGATAGTAGGAGCAGAAAAGCCCTTGATTTCATTCTCGTCGAACACGAACGGACGGATTGTAGCGTGAGGACATACGAACGAACACTTGTTACACTGTATGCAATTCTCCGGATTCCATTCTGGAACGAATGCTGCAACACCGCGCTTCTCATAACGTGCAGTGCCCTGATACCATGTGCCATCTACAAGATCGTTTTTGGTGTAAACCGATACAGGCAGGAGATCACCATTCTGTGCGTTGATAGGACGTACTACCTCGTTAATGAAAGCAGGATCGTTGTTCTCAACCTTCGGATCGTCTGGCAGTTCAGTCCAAGCCGGATCAACGGTCAGTTCTTTGTATTCTCCACCACGGTCTACGGCCTGATAGTTTTTGTTGACAACGTCTTCACCCTTACGTCCGTATGACTTGACGATGAACTTCTTCATCTGTTCAACGGCGAGGTCGACAGGTATTATCTCTGTAATACGGAAGAATGCCGACTGTAGAATGGTGTTGGTACGGTTGCCAAGACCAATTTCCTGAGCGATCTTAGAAGCATTGATATAGTAGACCTTGATGTTGTTCTTTGCGAAGTAACGCTTTACGTTGTTCGGCAAACTCTTTACAAGTTCGTCACCTTCCCAAATAGAGTTGAGCAAGAATGTACCGTTTTTGCGCAGACCACGGAGTACATCATACATGTGGAGGTAAGCCTGAACGTGGCAAGCTACGAAGTTAGGAGTCTTAATAAGATAGGTAGAGCGTATTGGCTTGTCGCCGAAACGCAGGTGTGAGCAGGTGAAACCGCCCGACTTCTTTGAGTCGTAATGGAAGTAGGCCTGACAATACTTGTTAGTATTGTCGCCGATGATTTTCACCGAGTTCTTGTTTGCACCAACGGTTCCGTCAGAACCAAGACCGTAGAATTTAGCCTCGAATGTGCTGGGATCGCCGAGAGCCTTTTCTTCCTCAAGGGGCAGCGATGTAAATGTCACGTCGTCGACAATACCTACAGTGAAGTGGTCCTTCGGAACATTCAGCTTCAGATTGTCGTACACGCTGATGATCATCGTTGGAGTGATGTCCGCAGAACCAAGTCCGTAGCGTCCGCCAACAATCAGAGGAGCGTCGGGCTGTCCGTAGAAAGCGTCCTTCACGTCCAGATACAGAGGCTCACCGCTTGCTCCCGGCTCTTTAGTGCGGTCGAGAACAGCAATGCGCTTAGCTGTCTTTGGTACAGCAGCCAGTAGGTGCTTGACAGAGAACGGACGATACAGATGAACGGAAACCATACCTACCTTTTCACCGTTTGCGTTCATATAGTCGATGGCTTCGCGTGCAGCTTCTGTAGCCGAACCCATAAGTATGATGACACGGTCGGCATCATCAGTGCCGTAATAGCTGAACAGTTCATACTTGCGACCTGTAATCTTAGAGATTTCCTTCATGTAGTTCTCTACTATTGCGGGAATTGCTTCGTAGTACTTGTTGCAGCTTTCGCGATGAGCGAAGAACGTTTCTGGGTTCTCGGCCATGCCGCGAGCCTGGGGATGGTCAGGATTCAGAGCACGTTTGCGGAACTCGTTAATAGCTTCAAAGTCAACTAGCGGACGGATGTCTTCCTGGGCAATCATCTCAACCTTCTGATACTCGTGAGATGTACGGAATCCATCGAAGAAGTTGATGAACGGTACATGACCCTTTATAGCAGAAAGGTGAGAAACGGCTGTCAAATCCATCACTTCCTGTACTGAACCAGAGCAAAGCATTGCGAAACCAGTCTGACGGCAAGCCATTACGTCGCTGTGATCTCCAAAGATACACAGAGAGTGTGTAGCGACTGTACGGGCGGTAACGTCAAAAACGCAAGGCAGAAGCTCTGCTGCAATTTTGTACATGTTAGGAATCATCAACAGAAGACCCTGAGATGCGGTGAAGGTTGTCGTGAGAGCTCCAGTCTGTAATGAACCGTGTACTGCACCGGCGGCACCAGCTTCTGATTCCATCTCTTGAACGAAGACCGTATCTCCGAACAAGTTCTTACGTCCCTGAGCAGCCCATTCGTCGACATGCTCTGCCATCGGAGATGATGGAGTGATAGGATAGATGGCTGCGACCTCACTGAACATGTAACTAACATGTGCAGCGGCTTCGTTACCATCACATGTGATAAACTTTTTTCCTTTAGCCATTGTCTTTAGATAAAATGTTAATGTATACTTGTTTTTTATTTTAATACAAAAATCCGACCAGCCATAACGGCAGGCAGTTTCTGTCGTCACCGTAGTTGTTGTAGACTATTCTGACAGCATCTTTGTCGCGCTTGTTCTTCTTTGCTAAAGAAGAGTCGGCAATTTCACATTTCAGAGTGTTGTCAATTATGTATGATGTTACTTTTGCTCCTGTATTTACGACGTGGTCTTTCCACAGATTGTTCACGAAGAACGTTTCCATCATATCTTGATTAGTAACCTTTATCGGATATATGGCATACATCAGATTTGTGTTATGCATCATAACTTTGGCAGGCTTCTTAGGAAATGACTCGTTCTTGTGGTAGACAATATTGATAAGTCGGGCATCGGCGAGGTATTTTATGTAATTCATTACCGTTGCGCGACTTGTTCCTATTTCTTCGGCAAGAGTGCTTATGTTAGGAGCTTTCGACCGCCCTACAGCCAGCAGGTAGAACAGCTTCTTTATTTTGGGAAGATACTGAAGCCCTATTCGCTTTATGAGCAAAATGTCTACTTCAGTCATCATGTTCATCGTCTTCAGCAGATTCTCCGAGAAATTTCTATTCTCCAAGAAAAAAGGATAGAAACCGTGATGGATATAATCGTCGAAGTAGGCCAGTGGGTTAACTTTACTCTTTATATATTCGACAAGTTCCTGATGGTTTTCTAGCATTTCTCTGAGCGTGTACGGTCTGAATGTGTTGCCAGACTGTAGGTTGAGAAACTCGCGGAAGGAAAAACCTCTCAGATTATAACTGCTTACGATATCGTTCAGTTCTGGATTCTCCTCCTTCAGACGCATCACGCTCGAACCGGTAAATACAATCTTCAGATTTTTATAACGGTCATAGCACTCTCTTAATTCTTTACTCCAGTTTGGCTGCTTGAATACCTGATCTATAAGAAGTACTTTGCCCCCATTTCTGTAAAACTCTCCTGCGAAATCAGCAATTCCTCTTCCCTGAAAGTAGAAGTTGTTCATGTTGACGTACAAGCAGGCTCTGTCGTTTGACTTAAAATTATTTTTCGCGTATTGCAACAAGAATGTGGTCTTCCCTACTCCACGAGTACCTTTAATGCCAATCATGCGGTTGTTCCAGTCTATTTCATCCATCAGCAGCCTTCTTACGGGTGCGTCAGTATGTTCGACTAGATAAGCGTATGTTATAAAGAAGTCATCCATCCTTTTGCTTTGTAAATAAATCTTATCTTTTCTGCTCTTTATGGAGAATGAGAAGTGGAGCATTTACCATTTTGTATTCCATTTGCAAATTATTGTTACATAATGGACTAACACGGAAATATAACACCTCTTTATCTCAAATCATTAACCTTGCAAAGGTAGTATTTATTTTGAAATATGCAAAGTGAAGATTGCAACATCTCGTGTTTTTTAGTTTTTTTGCATATTTCCTTAAACCAATACTCCGTTAAAATTTAAGCTGCCTCAGCCGCAAATCCAAATATCTCAT
>CALBJK010000066.1 GCA_937892695.1 uncultured Prevotella sp. | reverse complement strand
CGGCTACTCGGGGCAGAGCGCGGCCCTTTACAACCAGCAGACCCAGAACGCCACCACGTCGCTGCTCGACATTCTGGACAGCTTTTCGAGCTTCGTCAAGGACGCGGCGATGAAGGACGTGAAGAACATGCAGCAGTTCTACGACACCAGGCGCATATTCAACATCGCAGGGAAGAACGCGCAGGTAGAGTATGACCCGAAGAAGATACGCGACGTCGACTTCGACCTGAGCGTCATTGAGAGCACCTCTACCCCCGCCTACCGCCAGATGGCCAACGAGATGCTCATGCAGCTGTGGCAGGCCCAGGCCATCAGCGTGGAGCAGCTGCTGGAGAACGGCGACTTCCCGTTTGCCGACAACCTGCTACAGAGCATCAAGAGCCAGAAGGAGCAGCTACAGCAGGGACAGGTGCCCGAGGCGTTGCCGCAGGGCTTGGTGCAGCAAGCCCGGCAGGGAGCGAACATGCAGAACGTGGAACAGGCGCGGCAGATGATGAGGTAGTTAGTAATTAGTAGTTGGTAGTTGCATATAGGTGTTCGAGGGGATATTTATCCGCAGAACTTAGACGGAAGCGGACGCACGGGCCGTGCGTCCCTACAGGGAAATGGCACGGCCTCCAATTAAACACTAAACATTACCAATTAAGCGTTAGGGTGACGCGCCGGAGTGGCTCTACTGGCTGGGGGCAAGGGAGACGGTTTTCGCCGTCTCAGCCTAACACCAAAGAGAAGCGCAGCCCGAGCGCATCTGCAATTCTTATGAATGTGGAAAGCTGCATGTCGGTCTGTCCTTTTTCAAGCGAAGAAATGTATTCACGCTTCTTCCCTATTTTTTCAGCCAATTCTTTTTGTGTCACATTCTGTCGCTTACGTTCGTCTTTAAGCAACTCGGCATAATACCAGGCCTTGGCCTTAGCCTCGAACTCTTTGCGTTCGGGGCTGCCCTCATTGCCGTACCTCTCTTTCAGATGGTCATCAAAAGTTTTCAGACCTGCAAGTTTATTCTTGTCGAACTTCAACATATTCAATCCTCAAAATAATGTTTAACGATGTTTTCCGCCTTCTTTATTTCCGCTCTGTACTGCTTTGTGTCCTTTTTCAAGAACGAGTTTAATAGAAGAACGTTTTTGCTTTGTATGAAGCTGTCATTGTCTATGGCAACACATATAGTCCTGTATTCGTTAGAGCTTATGGAAATCCGAAGTTCATAGAAATCTGTATTTTCCAACGCACAGACAAATTTTCTGTTTACTATAAATTGTGTCCTGACAATATTTAGTGCATAATCGTATTTAACACGTATTCGTTCATCCAAATTCGCATAATATTCCTCAAACTCATCAGAGAAGATGATATTCCTTATTTGTTTTCCCCCATTTCGTAATGGTAAGCATTATATTACATATCTACCATAAATAGTAAGCTATTCATTACATATTTACATTTGCAAAGGTATAGAATATATATGAATAACGGTTGTTCAGAATGGACAAATCATATCTTTTTTATCTATTTAACTATTTGAGCTGAGTATTGCCGGTGGATGGCACGGCTGCTTGGGAGACGCACCGGAGTGTCGTCTCTACTGCGCGGATGCCCGAGGTTGTTCATTACGGTTTGAATTCCTTTCATTACGGTTTGCGGACGCACGGGCCGTGCTTCCCTACACGGCCCGTGAGGGCGATAGGGTCGTTTGTCAGTGTGGCTATGCCGGTGAGGTCTTGTCTTTTGTCTGCGTCGAATTTTCCCGTTATGCTTTGATTTTATGTGATTACGTTAAGTTCTAGATGACGGCCGCCGACTTCACGTCACGTCTGCCATGTGCCGAATGGGGCTGTCTTTTCCTGATGTCAATCTCCTTTGGCAGCTCCATCTCGTAGAAGGCGATGTGCAGCCCGATGGCACGTGTCATGAGCAGGTCGTCGTGCTTGCCGATGATAGCGCCGAAGGCCCCGTTCTTTTTCTTCTCGTAGAAGTTGTACTCGTCGAGACAGCGTATGTCACGCTCCACGTAGCTGCCTTCACGTATGACCTTGACCAGGGTGGATATAATCATCGGCTTGGTGGCTATGTTGGTATGGAAGCCGTATTTTCTGGGTGCGCCCTCGACGTCGCCGGACGGATAACATGCCACTCGGCCACCGTAAACGTACCGTTTACCAACCGTTAACATGCCGTTTACGAGGCGTAAACGGCATGTTAACGGTCTGAAACCGACGCTCGGGGAAATGCTTGCGGAATATAACTTTTTCTGCCCTGATACAGGACGTATATCAACGGAAATCAGTATATTTGCTACTGATTTCAGCAGCCGTAAGCCATACGGCACACAGCATTACTGACAAGGACAATCATGCAAACACCCTTCATCATCCGCGCCTACGGGCGCACCGAGCTTGCCCAGGCGTACCTGCCCCACCTTTCTCCCGGTGCGGCATACCAGAAGCTGCGGCAGTGGATAGCCCTATCACCAGGGCTACAAGACAGGCTGCGACAGATTGGCGACGACGGCACGTGCCGCACATGGACCCCGAGGCAGGTCAGGGAGATAGTCGGGGCTATCGGGGAGCCGTGATTTCTCAATGAAGAATGAAGAACGAAAAGTGAAGAATTTAAATGCTTCGACATTATGATTCTTCACTCTTCATTCCATCACACTATCACGTTGTATTTAGATAAGATGAACCTGTTCAGTTCTTTGATGTCTTTCATGGCCAGTATGTCTTTTTTCTCTTTTGGAGTGAACGGGTACATTCCGAACGACTTGACGTAGTTCTTGGCATACGAGTAGTAGCCGGATGAGTATGGCTTGCTTGTGTTCCTTATGTAATAACAGAACACGTCTGACTCCAGTATGCGTTTTAGGAATAGCAGTTCCTCTTCCGACTCGTTGTATATGGCATAGCCGCAGTATATCATCATGTCGCTTTGGGGCGTATAGACAAAATGCGGAACGTCAGACATGTACGGGAAGAGCAGTTTCTTTCCTTTGTCGGCTATGGCCTGTGTGCGACCGAAGGCAAACCACTCGCCATAGTCGCCTGATCCTTTGTCTCTTTTGTCGAGCGTGGCGCGTTGAGACGAGAGATATTTGTACGCCATCGGGAAATGTTCCTTGAACGCATTCTCTCCCATCAGATTACCCTTTGCGTCATAGGGTGATATTATCTTTTCTTCTTTTTCTCTGATGTCTTCTTCGCTTTTCAGCACGTTGGGCTTTATAATGTCCCTGCAAATTCCTATCTCAATGGGATATTCTGTGCCGTCTTTGATTAGATAATGGTAGCGAGCGTCAGTGTGCCGTGGACGAAATATGAACACGCTGTTCGCAAGTGTGGCTATGCCATTCTTTATGACATACTTGTCGCCCAGCGGCGTGCCAGCCTGTTCGATACGGCGAATGTTGTCAACCACCGTCTCCTGTCCGAGGCTCCATCCTCGGTGGCAGTTCAGCAGGGCATATCTTATGACATTGAAATTACTTGGCTCTTTTCCTGTCTCAATGTCCTTTGGATTACACTTGGAGTAGCTGATAGCATCCGCCCTGTCCTTTGCGATGAATACGATGCAAGTGTAGGCCAGTTTTTTGCTGAATACGAGGTGCTGTCCGAAATCGATGATGGTAATCGGCGTGCGGCTTTTTTGGAAGTATTCTCTCAGTGAGCGTGCGTTGACGCTCTTGAAAAAAGAGTTGACGGTGATGAATCCGAGCTGTCCACCATTGGTGAGCAGCGACTTGCCGATTTCGAAGAAAGGTATGTAAAGGTCGGGGTTGCCAGTCTTGGATACCCTCCATGCGCTCATGCTTCGTTTCACCTTAGCGTCTATGTTCTTTGCCCTGACGTATGGCGGATTGCCCACGATTATGTCAAACCCGGAGTTTGCCGACACTGTCACGTCTTCCATGAAGTTGAATGTCAGCGTATTCCCCTGTCTTACATGTAATACACTCTCGTATATGTCCTCACCATGCTTTAGGGCAAGCAGTGCGAGG
>CALBJK010000065.1 GCA_937892695.1 uncultured Prevotella sp. | reverse complement strand
GCATAACTTTACAGCGAGGCAGGTAGCGAAACACGTCGATGCTGGAAGCAAGACCTATAATCGCAGGCTCAAGACTTTTGAGAAAATCTATGGAACGGCTGACGAACAGACCCGCTACGTGCTCGAGTATCTTACGCCAAAGGCGACGGCTAAGAAGCTCGAGATTGAAGCAATCGATCCGGACGATGGCCTCGAGGAGGCTACGTTTTCAGAAGTGAGTCTTCCTAAAAAGACGTGGAATGAACTTCCAGCAGCCTTCAAGAAGTGGGATCACGGAAGCGGCAGCTATATGTATGAGAACTCAGCGATTTTGTGGCTGGACAACGCCGCCCTGCCGATTGATATGCAGAAGCTTTTTGATGAGGGCGACGACGGCGACGACCACACGAACCGAGACTTTTTTAAAAAGTTTACTAAGGAACTGTGGGACGGGACCTATATCTACGAGCCAAAAGGCACTAAAGCGCACCCGAACCACATCATGGTGCTCGCGAGCGAGTGGACGGAGGTCGTAGAGCTGCCGGACGATTGGGTCGAGACGCGTAAGTACTTTAGAAAGAAGAGCTGACTATGAAGAACTTTTTCGGCATCGAAAATGATGTTTTTTTTAATAAAAATATTGCGAAGGTTTTGGATGGCCCTGCGGGGTCTGCGAAATCCTCGAATGTGCATTCGATTTTTACCGGTGCCGGAAAGCCATACAAAAGAGACACGAGCACGAATAAATTGAAGCGTGACGCAGAGCGCCGCTACGGAGGCGACGTCGACACCATTGCCGGGGGCCTGTTTTTAACCGTGAATGGAATCTTTTTCAGTAAGCCGAAGCCCCCGGAATGCGAGAACATTGTCATCGATGAGATCCTGCAGACGGACGCCCGGGTCCTTGATTGGGTGAAAGAGTGGGTCGGCAAGGTCAACATCATCATCTGTACAGACACACATCAGATGCTAGCCCCGGTTTATGGCGAGAGCCTGCTGCGGAAGTTTGAAGAATTTTGCAAACAACCGTTCGTTATGTATACAAAACTTGAGAAGACGTACCGCCCACGGACTAAAGAGACGGAGGCCTACTATTATGAAGCCTATAAAGCCGTCGACACCGACGAGAATCTGTACCGTAGGGACCGCAGTAAATTTAAGAACATTAGTTTTGCTGAAATGCCGTACACGCACAACGACATCTACATCTGCCACACGAACGCATGTGAGAAGTATCTTTTCGAAGCTTTTAGAATCGCGGACGACTACGACGCGCCGCTGATCCCGAAGGGCATGATCGCCCGCAAGTCAATCGAGGACCCTACACGATACCCTATCATGTGCCAGCAGGACGTGAACGGCAAGCAACTCTGCTACTTACAGCCGGAGCACATCGGGACGCCAACCCGCTACCAGGGGAGCGAGGTCACACTCGAGCAGACTTTATACTATCTCGTGGAACCGGGCTCGCGGATCACACCCCGGGAGTGGTACACTGTAATTTCACGACTTTACGATATACGAAACCTCGTTATCGTGACTTGTGATATTCCTAAAAAGATCGTGCTGACGGAGTACAACGACAGACCGATAAAGGACTTTAAAGCAAAGACACTTTCCGAAGACGTCGAACTCGCAGACGGTCGCAAGCTTTCAGACCTTTGTAAAACCGACGAGAAAACGGTCAGCATGCCTGCTACTGATTTCGATAAGATCGTCTCAACCTTCAAGGACACTGACGCGACGCATTTTAGCACGTCGAAGTTCTTTTTTAACGGCAAGCGGATCCTAAGTGACGCGACAGAACCGGCGGACGGATCAATAAATCCGAGGGCTGTTACCATGTCGTCGCTGCTTAACAAGGAGCCTGACTTCGACTTTGGCTATATGGCAGCTTTTATGCAAAACTATGAGAAATCGCAAAAGGCTTTTTGGGGTAAAGTTGAACAGGATCTAACCGCCTACGCGCCTATCACTGGAAGCGGCGGCCTTAAAGGTAAGCGTGATTACCAGTTTGGCATTGACATGAAAGCAGCCTTCCCTTCTATCCTTAAAAACGAATGGCTGCCGACGGGCGGGATCTTCTACCCACGGCAGGATGGTATGGAGAAAAAAATTGTACATACAGACGATAAGTTCGATTGGTATATAGGTTTCGTTGCGGGCCGTGCTGGCCTGTTCCCGTGGGAGAGTGTAAAAAGAGCGATGGCCTCCGGCTATTCCGAATTTTACTACATCGGATCGAGCTCGCAGAAGCAGGGCTCCCGTATGGGAGAAAAGCTACACGAGATGGCCTTCAGGTCTATCGAATCGAATAGAAAGCGGCAGGCAATCCACTACGGACTCATGGGCCGGTCATGGATATCCGGGATCGATTACGAGGACGGAGAGCCGAAGGCTTACGTGATTGACGAACGGTCGAACCACCAGCTTCTGAAGATTGCGATTGATAGCTACATGGATTGCATCATGTACGAAATTAAACGTGAAATTTATAAAGACTTTTTTGACTTCGAGACAAGCGGACTTATAAAAACGGATTGTTTATATTTTGATTATGATGGAGATATTCGAGAGCTAGGCGACAGGATCTCCGCAAAGCTGCCGGGCTACGACTTTCGAATCTTTAAAAATTCCGAAGCGGACAAAAACGACAACGTCCTCTACAAGACCTATAAGGACTTGCTGCCAGAAAAGGAGGTTAAAAAGATTAAAGATCGCGAGCGTAAAAGGGCGGCTGCGAAAAATGCACGGGCGTGAAAACCCGTGCATTTTTGTGCACGTATTGACAAAATTTATATACATGTTAAAATATATTTATAGGGTTGTTCTGATCGGTCGGGGTGATGGCGTATCCGGAAAAGAAGGCTAGTTGCCTCCGGCCACCCCATGAAGAGCACACTTCAGCAAGTCCGACCGTGCAGCCCTCTTTTTATAAGGAGGACTTATGGCTCGAAACGAAAGCTACGACGACTTTGTCGAAAAATTTAAACCAAAACTGACTACTGACGACTGCTACACCCCTCCGAAGGTATACGACACCGTACAGGATTACGTCTGCCACCGCTGGAAGATCGACCCCGAGGCGATAGCTCGTCCATTCTACCCGGGCGGAGACTATGAGCACTTTGACTATGAGGGCAAGGTCGTGGTGGACAATCCGCCTTTTAGCATCCTTATGAAGATCGTACGTTTTTATATGGAGCACAACATAAAGTTCTTTCTGTTTGGTCCAGCCCTGACGCTTTTTTCTTACGGATACATCGATGGAGTCAACCTGATCTTCACAAGTGGGGAGATTATCTACGAGAATGGGGCCCGGGTTAAGACTGGATATTTGACGAACATGTCGGCCCACAAGGTCGAAACCGCGCCAATATTTTCAGAAGCTTTAAAGCAAGCACAGGCGAAGAATACCTACCGTCCGAAAGTCGTGTTGCCGAAATACGTTTATAAAGCAACGGATTTTATCGGAATGGCTAACCGTCGTGAACTCGTGAGACTTGACGATGTAACCTTTAAGCGAAAGTTTAACGGCATCCAGGTCTTCGGATCTTGCTGTATAGATAATGAGAGGTATAACGAGAATGGCTAATTACTATAACGTGTGTGCATGGAAACACACCGGATTCGATTACTACAACCGGCCTTTTAGCCGTGACGTTTTAAATGGCGAGTATTTTCTTCAGGCCGGAAATTATATTCAGATGGAAGGTATAGCCGTAAAGCGTGACGACATGCAGGGCCTTCAGTATATAGACCTGCCGGGATCCGTTAAAGACTTACGGGGTGAACAGGTGAACAATCCGAACCTGACGGGAACCCATGGTCCGGGCGGACCGTGGTATTCGTGGGAAGAGGTTGATTACGTTAGACTTACTCGGACGGGATACCCCGGAGACGATGACTTCGTGGACATCGGAGGAAACCAGCGGGACCCGTGGAACGGCGCGACCGCCGGGAAACTCTATATTGCTTACTACTTCGTGACAGGGTTAAAGCCTCTCGCTCGAAACGTCACGCGACTTTACTTGCAGCTTGACGAATGGACGACGATGGGCGGAGCCTCAGAGCTTGAGATTGAATCGGGTTTTAAAGTCCGGGGACCGATCACGGACGCGGAAGACGCATCTGTCTACAACGGGGCACCGGAAGCAATCGGCCTTCTCGAACCTCTGACGACTATCGGGCACGAGGTCCTGAGCCCGTCGGGCGGAGATGCTAAAAAATACGAGTTTATCGTATCTAGCACAGATCTCACCCAGTACGACGTGGCAGACAGCATCGGAGGCTTCATCGCGCAGGCGACGAACGGGCAGAGCGTGGTTTTTCCGTCCATTGGTATGGCGCCAAAGTCCGGTAACATCGTCCTGAATGAAGGGGCCGGGGGCGGCACGAAGTACTACTTTCCTCCGGCAGGCATCGGTTTTTTTGACTCAAGTGACGCGAAAGTGCAGCATAACTTAAGCATTTTATACAGCGCTGGCCAGCTCGAACTTCAGGACTCTTACACGATTTCGGGGGTCTACTGCAAGGCTTCAACTATCGGGGGGCGGTATACATCGATCTCGAATAACACGTACTCACTGAAGCCTGCGGTCGGTAAAGACATCGGATCCTACCCACGGAAGGCCGACTATTTCTTTGGCGAAGAAGTCTTGTATTCAACGATATCCGGAAACATGTGTTCGGTACCTTTTAAAGAGCTGACGGACGACACGGTCGACATCTGGGCAATTTGTACTCCAAGCGGAACCCCGTACGCACGATTTCGAGGAATTAAGAGTCATCCTTATAAGTATGATCAATGTGTACAAGGTATGACGTGGCTTAAGAGTGCAGTAGTCCTTCAGGGTGCTGCCGGGTCTATGTGGAATCAGATAGCTAACGGCTTTTCGCAGCAGACTTTAGACAGATCGATAGCAGAAAATCGAGTCGCGAACACGGTTCAGACCGGGCGCTTCATCGCGCAGGGTTCAAAGCTTGCGGCTGATACGGCTATCGGAATCGGGCAGGCGGCAAGCTCAGGCGTTTCGCTTTCAAATCTTGCAAAAGGTGGAAAAGAGACCTGGGACGCTGCGCAGGCCGTCGCTGACACCGCTTACAATATGGCCTCTCTCGGCATTGACATCTACGCAGATATACAGAGCCGGAAGTTCCGAGAGCAGAGTTTAGCGCAGTCGCAAAATCAATTGAACGCAAGCATCGCCCAGCAGAATGCCTCCGCTCCGTACGCCTCATTTTTACCGGATCTCGGACGTCTTGCTTTTTCAGATGACGGACAGGGAACCGGGAGCGACGATAAATTCGGAGTGTACGTGATTAATACGGGCGCGAAGGACCGGCAGAGACTCAAGAATTATTTTAAGAGATATGGATACAACGGCCTTTACAAGCCGCTCACATGGGCGGAAGTAAACGTTAAGAAGCGGGTGAACTACATCCAGTGTGAGGCGGTATGTTTAAAGCACTCTCACTACCCGGCCCGCATGACTATGCAGACGGCGGCTTTACTTTCAACTGGCCTCTTCCTTTGGAACGAAAAACCCAATCAGGCGGCTTTTGATGACAACGCGGACAACTAAAGGAGGTATAAATGTTCGATTATTTAAATGAATGCATTGCTTTTTGGGGGAACACGAATAGGCGAAACGCCACCTATAAACAGGCGCAGCTCGTTAAAAGGCGCGGCGACGCATACCTTTTTAATCTGCTGTGCACCGAGTATACAAGCCGCTTTCGTTGGGCGTACAACCCCCCGGACGGACGTAAGACTGTCGCAACGGAACTCATAGAGCAGACTATACTTTTTGGAGACGTCTGCGGTTTTGCAAAGCTACACCAGGAACACGGGAGTTATACAAGCGACACGTGGAGGAACTTTAGAGCGACCGGACTCGATAACGGATCTTTCTATAGTTATCCGAACAAGTGCACGCTGACTGACTACACCGGCAAGACCTATGGCGAGTATATCCCAGTGCAGGAGCAGGAAGACGACGATTTCGCGAACTGCTGTTTAATTTATGACAATTTTAAGAACCATAGTCCACTATGGACTATCTTCTACTATGTAGACCGTCTGTCTGTGATCAATACGTCCATTGACGCTTGTATAAGAAACATTCTCGGCACATCGGTAATCACGTGCACGCGTGAGCAGGCTAAGGACATCGAGAAGCAGAGAACTGCTGCCGCCGTCGGGGTGCCGTATATCATCCACTACGACGAAGACGACCTGAAGCCCCCAGCTGCTTCGATCATGTCGACAAGTGGGGCGAGCGATGAGCTCAGAATTCTTTACTCTGCTTTTGACAAGACTCACCACGACTATCTCCAGTCGATAGGAATCCGTGTGAATTCTGAGATCGACAAGCAGACGGGCGTCACGCCTATGGAGATCATCGAGAACCGCATGAACGTGGACCTCATTCTGAACGATGCGCTAAATAATCGTCTAAAAGGCATCGAGCTTGCGAAGCGTATCGGCCTTGAGGGTCTTTCTGTGTCGCTTGCAAACTTTGAAAACAGGACCGGAGACTACGATAAAAACGGAAACAAGATCCCAGCAGACGGGACGCAGCCTAAAGAGGAACCGGCAGTGCCGGAGGAGGGAGGAGACAATGCTTAGGAGCTGGTTTACTTATGACTACGTGCCACAGCTCAGGCACGAGATGACGTTTTCAGAGTATCTCGAAAAGTACACAGATAAAGATCTTTACAAGGCTACGCCCGTTGACGATGAGACGAAAGCAGCACTTGCGGACTTTTTCAGCCTTGACCGATTATGCGAAACGCCTGTTCGCTTTGCGTGGCTTTACAGACGAAACCTAGCCCGGTTCTTTCCTATATATAAGGATGAACTGTCAATGTGGACAGAGAGGAAGACTCGGGAGTGGTTTTTCGATCTTTTTAAAACAGAACACCGGGAACACGACGGGACCTTCGAGCTTGATGAGGAGACGAAGGCGCAGGTTGCTCGAGAACTTTCGCGAACTATCACCGATGCTTTAACAGGTAACACCACCGGCACCGGCAAGAACAGTGGAACCACCGGAAGGACGACAGACACCACCGGGGGCACGACCGACAGCTCTACGGATAACGGCACCGACAAGCGGCGCGGATTCTCTTTCCAGTACCCGGAGTCGAACTATCAGGGCGGCGTCATTCCTTACGATTTAGACAATAACCCCTCCGTCGAATTTATCAACGCGCAGAACGACTCCATCGGCAAGGACTCGAACGTCCACGACGGGGAAGGCACCAGCGAGGGCCACACGAAGGACGACGGCACCAGCTCGAGCACTTTCGAAAATGAAACGAATGTCAAAAACGACAGCACGAACGAGACCTCGGAGAAGTCCGGGGACGGAAGCAACTCGACCCGCGGACAGCAGACGACGACACATTGGCAGGAAGATGTGAGACGGCAGGGCGGCGACATCGTCGATCTTGCAAACGAGCTGATTGCACAGTTACCGTCAACCGACTTTTTTAAAAAGTTTACTGATAAAATGAGCCGATGCTTTCAGCACGATTACCTGCCGGACGAAATCGACGAACAGGAGGGATATTATGGATTTTGACAGAAATTTCATTTTAAGAACCACGGAGGGGGAGTCAATCTCCCCTGATCTTGACAAGAACGAGGGCCAGCTTTTCAAGGCGTGGACTCAAGAGACCGTCGAGATGGATCGGCGCGTGAAGATTGAAAAGGCAGAGCGCGAGGCTGCTGATAAGATCGAAAAAGCAGAACGCACCGCAGCGGATAGCCGCCTTCAGGCAGAGATTGACAAGCTTTCCGCAAAGCATGCGGAGGACGTTAAAACGATTGGCGGACTCATTGACGGCATTAACGGGATTCTCGTAACCGTGGACTCGAAGCTGAAGGACTTCGAGGCCCGGGTTGCGGCACTGGAAGCAAAGCCGTAAAACATTGACAATTTTTTATAAAAGCGTTAAAATATTTTTATAAGTACAAATGTTCTATAAGAGGAGGGACGACCCATGAAAAAGGAACAGTGGGAGTACATCGTCGCAAACTGGGGTACTCAGGACCCGGTCGTGATGGAGGAAATTAACAAAATTAAGGACGCCGACGCAATCGAGGCCGCCGACCTTGCCGCGAAACTTGAAGAGCGCGAGAAGAAGATCCTCGAGCTTACTCAGCAGAACGTGGATCTCAACAAGACGAACATGAACCTCATTCTGAGACTGACGGACCCGGCAATCGCGCCGGACGACAAGCCGGGCGAGGAAGAGTACACAGCACCGGCCATTACGGACCTTGACGCTTTTGTAAAGGAGGATTAAAAAAAATGAGAAACGAAGATTTTAGAAGAGCCGCCGGTTCTTTTAAGTATGACGACTTTACGGTCGTCGTAAAGTCACCGGCCAACGGCAAGGAGATGGACACGTCCGGCGTCGAAATTGATTTCGACGAAAAGAAGGTTATTGTAAAGCTTAAGAAGTGAGGAGATTGACATGGGTTATAAAGTTCAGAGCATTGCCGCCGTGATTGGCGGTGTACTTGCATTTATTTTTGGAGATCTAACCCCCGCTTTTTCAGTTCTGATCGCACTTATGGTGATTGACTTTTTCACCGGCCTTCTGCATGCGGTCATCGAGCAGAAGCTGAACTCGAAGACTTGCGCGAGGGGTATCATGAAAAAGATTTTCATTCTCGCACTTGTCGCGGTTGCACATCTGATAGACGTATCGCTCGGTAAAGCCGTCTGCATGGGGGTCGTGGAGTTCTTCTACATCGCGAACGAGTCTATGAGCATTATCGAGAACGCAGGCCGGGCCGGTCTACCGGTGCCGGAAAAGCTTACAGAGGTATTAGAGCAGTTAAACGGAAAGGAGGGTTGATTTATGAATTGGGATAATGTCGAGCTTATCAGAAGTGCACAGGCGAGCGCTAAAGCTCGATTCGAAGCAACGGCCCTCGCCACGCAGGAAGAGATTCAGAAAGTCGTGAATTCCGAGGCCGCGAAAGAGATCACTATCCCCCGCCTTACCGAGATCGAGCAGATGATCTTCAAGATGAGGTCAGAGCTTATCGACTACATCGTAGCTCACGGCCTTGTTGACGGTCTTATTTGGGACGGCGTCCTCCAGCCGATTCAGAACGGCAAGATCGTCATAACTAAAGAAATGATCGAGATTCTGACAGAACACCTCGGTTATTTCACAGAGGCAGACGTCCAGGCTTTCCTCGAGACATATCTGCCGGAGAATCATTACGTGAGTGATGCCTCTTATATGCACACTGACAATAATTTCACAACCCCGGAGAAGGACAAGCTTGCCGGGATCGAGGACGGGGCAGAGGTCAATAAAATTATTGATCTTGTGTTTAACGGAACATCTGTTCTTGATGATGGAACCCGGGTGGCTACTATCAACATCACCCCGGAAGACATTAAACGGTGGTACGAGTCGAACCCAGACACGAACGCTTTCACTGATGCGCAAAGGGCGAAGCTCGCAGGCATTTCCGACGGGGCAGAAGTCAACCGTGTGGACGACGTCCTTGTAGATGGTCGGTCCGTACTTACTGATGATAAAAAGGCGAAGATCACTCCGGAGGATATCAAAAAGGCCTACGAGAAGAACCCCGACACGAATGCTTTTACGGATACAGACAATGTAAACCTCGACACGCTCACGAAGTGGAAGCCGGAGGCAGAAGGCGAAATCGCTGATAACGCCGCCGAAATCGCAGAAGTAAAACAGAGCATTTCCGAGTGGGGCGATGAGGTTAACACGGTCGCGGGCAGGGTCACCACGCTCGAGACGAACACCACACAGCTTCGGACAGACGTCGATTCTCTTACGGAGAGAGTGACGACCACGGAAGGAACCGTCGATGGCTTAGCAAAACGCGTTACGCAGAACGAGATCGACATTCACGCAGCGCAGGGCGCGGCGACGACAGCGTTAAATGCCGCTAACGACCTATCAACTACGGTGAGTGATCAGGCAAGGTCTATAGAGCGTCTCGACTCTGATAAACTCCCGTACAGTGGAGCTACTCAAGATCTTTTCATGGGCGAGCACAGCATCCACACTAACGGCTTTTTAGTAACCGGGCCCGCAGACGGAGCGCAGACAGTGTACGACTCCGGGAGTATTAGGTTCACGGACACCCAGAAGCAGACCGGACAGTTGACATTTGTGAACGATTCATTTCATCTCGACAAGCTTTTAGAGATTATACCGCCGGAAACCGCAAACGACGCAGTAAACAAGGCATATGTAGACGACGCCCTCGACACGGCGAAGCAGTACACGGACAGCAAAATACAAACGCCTGTTCTTACGAAGGTTGACAGCGATAAGATCACGACCGAGGCCGACATCGTCCTCGTAGTCGTCCGACAGGCGACAAGCCTTGCAACGAAGGCGCTCCACAGTTTCAGGATTGATCAGGAACACACTTGGGACGCCGGGGCTAGTGAAACTCTGAACTTTAAAGAAAGTGAGCATTTTTTAATGCTCCCGCACTCGCAGTCAACGAGCGGGGCACGCACTTTTTACAGTGACGATCGCAAGCCCGGTATCAAGGTCTACTATAATGGATCGTGGGGCGTTTTTGCAAATGGCATTCATGGAACGTATGGCACGGTACTTTATGCCTATGCGAACGAGTACCGCGGTTTTCAGGTCGACCCGACAGATTTTGCATTGTATGGTTATAAATTTTCTTAATTTTTAAGGAGGAACTATTATGGCAGTAAAAACGAATTACGATTACGTGGCGATCGTCAACTCCGTGAATGCGACAGTTGGCGGCATGTATGCCTATGAATTCCCGATTGTGACATCGGAGACTTTCAAGTCGATGGCCGCGGCACTTCTGACTGCACCGACGCAGATTCAGAACGCTTATATCGACACACTGAGAAATCTCATGTGCAACGTCGCTATCAAGAAGGTCTATAGATCTTCGAATCCTTTCCGCAAGCTTTACAGAGAGGACACGGGTCTGACCGGTGACGGAGATCAGTACGTGGAGGAGGTTGCTATTGATCAGTTCATCCCGCTTGCTTATGAGATCGACGGTAACCCGGAGCGCTTTTTCAAGTCCGCACCGCCGAAGGTGAAGATCCAGTTTCTTTGCAACGTTCTCCGTAAGAAGTACGTCGTGACGCTCAATTCTTTAATGCTTCAGCCCGCTTTCCAGTCCGAGGCAGCATTCGGCGATTTCTGGACTTCTTGCATTAATCGACTCTACGCCGACATGGAAGAGGATGACAAGGAGGAGATCATGGCGGCTCTTGATGGCGTCATCGAGGGTGGCAACATGCGCATCGTACCGGCGACGCGTCCTGTAGACAGCCCGACGGCTCTGCAGTTCTCTAAGCAGCTCGACGTGATCTCGCGCGACCTCTCTTTCAGAAGACGGAGAGACTACAACCTCCAGCACCTTTCCACGAAGACGGCAGAGGAGGACGCGATCATGATTGTGTCCGGCGACGTCATCGCGACGCAGAACAATTATAATCTCGCGTGGGCTTTTAACCGGCAGTACCTTGATCTCTATGGAAAGGGTCAGATCATTGCGACCGATTCCGACGGATTCTGCGATAACCGCGTGTTCATGATCTACACCGATACCGACTTCTTTAGAATTCACAACGTTAAGGGCTTCCCGATCCTTAAGCAGTGGGAGAATGGCGACAACCTTGAAGAGAAGCGCTGGCTTCATAACTGGAAGATGGTTAACTTCTCATATGCCTCGAACGCCCTCTGCTTTGTTGAGCCGAAAGACATCGGCGTTAAGACCGTCGAGCTTCTCGACAAGTCCGGCAAGAAGGCGGGCACCGTTAAGAAGGGCCATTTCCTTCAGCTCGATCTCCCGAAGGTTACACCGGAGGACGGTAAGCTTGCCGATTGCTTCGTAGCTTACTCTATCGCGGGCAACAAGTCCGATCATACCCGTATCGATCAGGACGGTACACTGTGGGTGGCTGCTGACGAAACCGGCGAGACGATCACGATCACCGGCACCTCACACCTTGATCCTTCGAAGTCCGGTACTTACACAGTAACAATTTCCGATTAATCATTTCATCTTTCTTTCAGGCCGCCCCATTGTGGGCGGTCATCTTTTTAAGGAGGTTTTTATGCAAAGACGCGGTTTTGTAGCCGGATGGAAGAACCGCCGCTGGCAGGGAGAATTCAATGCCTTTTCAGGCGGGCAAGGCATACCGGACGTGCCGGAGGGCGGGACAGGCGTGCTGCCGGATTATTTAACATTTACGCCACTAGGCACGGGCTATAGTTACTATTACGACAGCGACGATGACAGGATCCGCTATGATTCAGAGAAGATTTTCATAACCCCGCCGTTTTTGACTTACGACAGGCACGTGTTCCGCTTTGCCATTCTTTACGCAAGAAGTTCACACACAGCGCAGGATTGCACGTTTTACTTCTGTATCGTATTTTGCAACGGCAACGGAACTGTCACAGAGTCCGGCACAGGTCGGGCGGAATGGTCAAGCGGCCTCGGCACAAGCGGCCACACCGCAAAGGCGCTGCTGCTTTCATCCGGCGCTGCTGCTGAAAAATGGGATAAAATCATCGGTCAGATACCATATCTTCGTGAAAACGCTTACAATATGATGATGAACCGTGCAACACAGTTCTACACAGACGTCACAGGGATCACCACAACGGGGCACATTTCGAAGGAACTTCTCTCCATTGAAAAGGACCTTGCAGCCATCAGTGGTGGCAG
>CALBJK010000064.1 GCA_937892695.1 uncultured Prevotella sp. | reverse complement strand
GCTATCAAATTGTTACTTTTTGAAGCGTTAAAAATTTTTCGTGGACAGTAGTGAACGGCGACATAACTTATGAAAATGCTTGCGATAAGGCATTGTCTTTTCATGTATAGAAACAAAAGTGCGCCAAAGCAAATATAGCCTTGGCGCACTTTAACTTGTATATGACCGTTATTTGAATGAAATCAGATAATATCCTCGAGAGTCACTTTCTCTTCGCGAGGTTTATGTTTACGTTTTGACGGAGTACTTTCTTCGTTGCCATCGTTTCCGGTGTTATTGTCTCCGCCTTCAACTCCTTTGGATGGTTCTTCTACCGGATTGCCGTCTTCGTCGAGTATTATCTCTTCTTCGACATGAACGCTGTCGCGACGTGTAGAGTCGCTCTTGGCCTTGGTGTAGTAGCTGTCACAGATGTACATGCTGCGAGCGATATCGTCGTCTTTGGGCTTTCCAAACTTAGCATGATACTGTTTGAATGCGGGGTCTTTGAGTACGGCTTCGAGAAAGTAGCCGCAAATAGGCAGGGCTGTGCGGCTGCCTTGTCCCAAAGCTCCTGTTCGGAAGTGGATGCTTCGGTATTCGCCACCGACCCATGCTCCTACTACAAGTTTGGGGCTGACACCCATGAACCAAGCATCGGAGTGGTTGTTGGAAGTTCCGGTCTTGCCGCCCCAGTCGGTGTCGCGGTATGGACCGACATATCCGTTCAGGCTCATTGAAGTGCCTCCGGGTTCGCGCAATCCTCCCATCAAGAGCTGTTGCATCAGGAATGCACTCTTATAAGGTATTACCTGTTCGCTCTGCGTTGGGGCAGAGTAGACCTCTTTGCCGTCTTTGTCTACAATGTGTGTGACGAGAACCGGTTCGTGGTGCATACCGTCATTGGCCACTGTACAATAAGCGTTGGCAAGTTCGAGCAAATTGACATCGCTGGAACCTAGTGCTAAAGAAGGAGTGTCGTCGAGCGGACTCTTAATGCCCATCTTGTGGGCTGTCTCTATGATGCGGCTAATACCCATCTCCTGTCCAAGACGTACAGCAACCGAATTGATGCTTCGGGCGAAAGCACTCTTTAGTGGTATTGAGTCGCCAGAGAATGAACCGTTGGCGTTGGAAGGGGTCCATGTCACTTCCTCGTGCTTGATTTTGTCGTAAACTTGCATACTTATGTATTCGTCACGACGCTTGTCGCAAGGTGTGAGTCCTTGGTTCATCGCTTCTGTATAAACAAACAGCTTGAATGTAGAACCTGGTTGGCGCATGGCTGTAACCTTGTCATACTTCCAAGAATTAAAGTTGATGTCGCCGACCCACGCTTTTACTGCTCCTGTCTGCGGTTCCATCGCTACGAATGCGCAGTGCATGAAGTGTACCATGTAGCGAATGGAGTCCATTGTCGAAATCTCTTTCTCGATGGTTCCTTTCTCATAGTCGAAGAGTTTTACCTTATGGGGTTTATTGAGGTAATACGTGATGGAGTCAGGGTTGTTCGGAAACTTTGCCAGCAGGTATTTGTAGAAAGGTTGTTTTTGAGCAATGCCTTCAATGAAATTGGGTATTACCTGATGGTTCTCATCGCGCCAAGGTTCCTCTTTGCCCCAGTGGTTGTTGAAGTTGCGCTGTACTTGCTTCATCTGCTTGATGGCAGCCTGCTCGGCGTATTTTTGCAGCCGGGTATCGATTGTAGTGTAAATCTTAAGGCCGGAACTGTAAAGGTCATATCCGTTGTCGTTACACCAGTCTTTGAGATAGTCGGCGACGGCTTCGCGGAAATACAAAGCCTGTCCGTCATAGTTGGTCTCGACACTGAAGTTCAGCTTTATTGGTATCTGGCAGAGAGAGTCGTATTGCTCTTTGGTGATGTCGCCGTGGGTCATCATGTTGTCCAATACGACATTGCGTCGTTTCAGACTGTTCTTCGGGTTGGAAATGGGGTTGTAGTAGGTTGTGGCCTTCAACATACCGACCAATACGGCTATCTGCTCTGTGGAAACCTCTTTCGGAGTAGTGTTGAAATATGTTTTGCATGCTGTCTTTATGCCGAAGGCGTTAGAGCCGAAATCTACGGTGTTTGCATACATTGTAAGAATTTCTTTCTTGTCATAACACATTTCGAGCTTCGTCGCAATAATCCATTCTTTGCTCTTCATTATGAGCATGCGCACCCCGGGAATATATCCCAACAGTCCGGTCGAGTATTGGGTACGTACGCGAAACATGTTTTTGGCCAGCTGCTGTGTAATAGTCGATGCACCCCGGGCATCGTGACGAAGAAGAGCGTCTTTGACAGCTGCAAAAGTTCCTATAGGGTCGATACCGAAATGATGGTAGAAACGTTCGTCTTCAGTATCAATCAGAGCTTTCCAGAATGCAGGGTTGACATCTTCGTACTTGACTGGAGTACGGTTCTCGTTGAAATACTTACCGATGAGAACGCCATCGGCACTGTAAATCTCGGATGCCTGGCTTGTTGTTGGATTCAGTATGCCGCTAAAGAATCCCGGTGATTTACCGAACAACCATAGGAAGTTCATGTCTACCAGACCGAGATAGATAAAGAAAGCCACTATGCAAGATACAAAGCCAACAAGGGTTTTGACATACCATGCACGTCCACGATACAAACCTTTGTACCATGTCCAGAATATGGTGTTCTTTTTCTTAATCCAATTCAGAATGTTCTTTATTTTCTTCATTTTAAGCGATTTATTTCTATAAAGCTATGAATTAGAGGACGTTATCCTAATTGTTGTCAATATAATCGATAATTTCTTTGAAGGCATCGGGATGAAACCATCTGGTCGTGGCATCGCGCTTAAACCATGTCTGTTGCTTACGGCAGTAGCATCGGGTATTGCTCTGAATCTTGAAAACTGCTTCGTCTAAAGACATGTTGCCGTCAAAATGTGAGAAGAGTTCTTTATATCCAACTGTGTTCAGAGAATTCAATCCCCGTAACGGGTAAACGTTTTTCGCCTCTTCTACCAATCCTTTGTCAATCATGTGCATGACACGTTCGTTAATGCGGTTATACAATGTTTCGCGGTCAAGTGTAAGTCCTACATTTACTATGTGAAAAGGTCTTTCTGCTTTTGTTTTTTTTAGAAAGGAAGAATATTGCTTTCCTGTCTGATGGCATATTTCCAATGCATGTATTACCCGCCTTGGATTGTTCCTGTCGATGTTAAGCCAGTGTTTGTAGTCCTTCTGTTTCAGTTCTTCTACAAGTGATTCCAGACCTTCTTTTTCGAGTCTTCTCTTCATTAAAGAACGAATGGAATCTTTGACTGTCGGCAGGTCGTCGATTCCGTAGCAGACGGCATCGACGTACATCATGCTGCCTCCACTCATTAAGGCGTAATCGTTATCTCTGAAAAGCTTGTCAAGCAAATCAAGAACATCTTTTTCGAACATTGATGCACTGTAATAGTCGCGTAGGTGATGATTGCCGACAAAATAATGCTTCGCCTTTTTTTGTTGTTCGGTAGTGGGTGCTGCAGTACCAATAGGTATTTCCGCGAATATTTGCCGTGAGTCGGCATTTATTATCGGAATACCGAAATACTCTGCTATATGTAGGCAGAGTTCAGTCTTTCCTACCCCTGTCGGGCCTTTTATGACGATGAGCGTCTTCATTTGCTCCGTTAACGGATAATGCCACGTTTCGAAGATTCAACGAAATCGATAATATATTGTATTTCCTTTGTCACATTGAGATTTTTCTTTATTTCTTCGATTCCTTCCGCGAGAACACCTTTTGAGTAAAGCAGACGATATGCGTTGTGAATCAGTTCGATAAGCTCGTTAGAGAAACCGCGGCGGCGCAATCCCACAAGATTCAGTCCTGCAAATCGTATTGGTTCTTTACCGGCGATTATGTATGGGGGAATGTCTTGGCTGAAACGGCTTCCACCTTGTATCATCACGTATCCGCCTATATGACAGAACTGGTGGCACAGTACGGTTGCACTTATTATGGCGTTGTCGTCAACGACAACTTCTCCTGCAAACTTTGTAGAGTTGCCGATAATGAGTCCGTTGCCGAGTATGCAGTCGTGAGCGACGTGCATGTTTTCCATCAGAAGATTGTTACTTCCAACAATAGTAGTTCCCTTAGACGCTGTTCCGCGAGAGATTGTCACATTCTCGCGTATGCTGTTGTTGTCGCCTATCTGGCAGGTTGTCACTTCGCCACGATATTTTAAGTCTTGTGGTTTTGTTGAAATGCTTGTCCCTGGAAAGATTTCATTGTTGCTGCCTATTCGTGCGCCTCCGTTTATTGTGACGCTGTTGTGCAGATTGTTGTTGTCTCCTATTACAACGTTGTCATCAATAAAGCAGAAGGGACCTATTGTATTGTTGTCGCCGAGTTTGGCATTCGGATGTACGTATGCTAACGGACTTATGTTGTTCATTATTATTTGTTTATTTATTCTTTACAATCTGTGCCGTAAATGTCGCTTCTGATACGACATGGTCGCCTACGAAAACGTAACCCTTCATTGAAGATACGCCGTGACGCACAGGTGCCAGCAAATCTACTTTGAATATCAGTGTGTCGCCTGGAACTACTTTCTGACGGAACTTCACACCGTCAATCTTCATGAAATAGGTAGACCATCGTTCTGGCTCGTCCAATGTGTTTAGCACGAGAAGACCACCACATTGCGCCATGGCTTCAATTTGGAGTACGCCCGGCATTACCGGTTCTTGAGGAAAATGGCCTACGAAGAACGGTTCGTTGCTTGTCACATTCTTTATGCCTACTATGCTTGACGAACCAATGGATATGACCTTATCGACCAGCTGCATCGGATATCGGTGAGGCAGCAGTTCGCGAATGCGGTTGTTGTCCATTATTGGTGTATCATTCGGGTCGTAAATAGGGGCTTGTATTTCATGCTTGCGTATTTCACGGCGAATCTGGCGAGCAAATTTGTTGTTGATAGTGTGTCCTGGCCGTGTGGCGATGATACGCCCTTTTATCGGCTTGCCGATTAAAGCCATGTCTCCTATTATGTCAAGGAGTTTATGGCGTGTGCATTCGTTATCCCATACAAGTGGCTTGTGCTGTATGTACCCTAGTTCGTCGGCATTGCGGTGTTCTACTTTCAGCATGTCGGCAAGTTGGTCGAGACGTTCCTGGGTCGTTTTCTGTTCGTAAATTACGATGGCATTGTCTAAGTCGCCACCTTTTATCAGGTTCGCTTTCAAAAGTGGTTCAATGTCTCGTACGAAAACAAACGTGCGTGCAGGGGCTATTTCCGTTGCATAGTCTTCCATTTTGTCCAATGTTGCAAATTGGCTGCTTATAAACTTGGAGTTGAATGAGCACATTGCTGTAATGCTGAACTCGTTGTCTGGAAGAATAGTTATGCACGAACCGGTTTCCTCATCCTTCACTTCAATCTTGTGGCGAATGATGTAATAGTCTTTTGGCGCGCTGAGTTCCTCAATACCAACATCTTGTATTTTTTTAACGTACATGGATGCACTTCCGTCAAGAATTGGAAACTCTGGACCGTTCACTTGAATGAAGCAATTGTCGATACCCATTGCATATAATGCTGAAAGTCCATGTTCGACTGTTGACACTTTGATTTTATCGTCCAGTCCTAACACCGTACCGCGTTGCGTGGCTATGACATTCTCGGCAATAGCATCAATTTTTGGCATTCCGTCCAGATCGATGCGCTGAATTTTGTATCCGGTGTTTGCCGGTGCCGGATTGAATGTCACGGTCAGGCTCAACCCCGTGTGCAGTCCTCGTCCGCAAAGAGAGAAACTGCCCTTCAGAGACTTCTGTTTCAACATATTGAATTCTTTTTCTTTAATTCGTCCAATTGCTTTTGTAACTCGTTAATCTGCTTATATAATTCTGGCAGACGACGGAAAATGGCGTTCGACTTGAAATAAGCTCGTGGTGCCATAGGGGGAGTACCGATAAGTGTTTCGTTACCTTTCAGATTTCCTGGTACGCCTGATTGTGCGCCCAGAAATGTTTTGTCTCCAATTTTAGAATGGCCTGCAATGCCCACTTGTCCGCCGAACATGCACCATGCACCTATTTTTGTGCTTCCTGCAATTCCTACTTGGGCAGACATCACGGTGTTCTCGCCGATTTCCACATTATGGGCTACTTGTACAAGATTGTCGAGTTTCACACCTTTACGAATTAGTGTGCTGCCCATCGTAGAACGGTCGACGCAGGTGTTGGCTCCAATCTCGACATTATCTTCGATTGTCACAATACCAATCTGTGGTATCTTGTCATATCCGTCAGCGTTGGGAGCAAAGCCGAAGCCATCGGCTCCTATTACAGAACCGGCGTGTATCGTAACATTATTACCGAGTCGGCAACCGTCGTAAACTGTCACGTTTGGAAAAATTTTGCAATTGTTGCCCACTTCCACCCCGTCACAGATGACGGCATGTGGATATATCTCGGTATTGTCGCCTACGACAGTTCCGCTTCCAATATAAGCGAATGCACCAATATAGCAATTGTTGCCTATTTTTGCATCCGGTGAAACGAATGCCAACGAGTCTGTTCCCGTCTTTTTAGGCTTGTTTGCTTCGTAGAGTTGCAGCAGACGCGCTATACTCTCGTAAGCGTCGCGTACTCGTATGATCGTAGCCGCTACAGGTTTTTCGAATGCCACATCATCGTTGACTATGACAATTGTCGATTTTGTCTCGTATATGTAATGAGTGTATTTGGGATTGGAAAGAAACGAAATCGCCCCCGGCATACCTTCTTCTATTTTTGCGAAAGTATGTACTGTAGCATTTTCATCTCCAATCACTTTACCGCCAATAAACTCGGATATTTGCTTCGCTGTAAATTCCATTATTACGTTCTTGGATAATTTCGTCCTGCAAAAATAGCAAATTTTATTCAGAACAGTCTATTAACACGCAATATTTAATCAACTTTTTGCCTATAAAGGTCTAATAACTGGTTTTCAGGCTTTTTCTAGCAAAGACTTCATCTGGCAGCTTAGCTCTTTGGCTTTTTCTGCGGCTGCCTTGGCGTAATCATCGCCGTTGCTGGCGTATATGATGCCGCGCGAACTATTGACGAGCAGACCGCAGTCTTTGTTCATACCGTATTTGCATACTTCTTCCAACGAACCTCCCTGTGCTCCGACACCAGGGACGAGCAAGAAATGATCTGGGGCAATGGCACGTATGTCTTCAAACAGTTTGCCTTGTGTCGCGCCTACTACATACATCATGTTCGTGCTGTTCCCCCAAAGCATGGAACGACGCAGAACTTTTTCGAACAGACGTTCACCGTCTTTGTCTTCTGTAAATTGAAAGTCGTGGCTTCCTTTATTGCTGGTAAGAGCAAGGAGTACCACCCACTTGTCTTCATATCCGAGGAATGGTGCCACGCTGTCTTCGCCCATATACGGTGCCACTGTTAGAGCATCGACATCATATTCCTCGAAGAATGTGCGGGCGTACATTGCACTAGTATTGCCTATGTCGCCTCTTTTGGCATCGGCTATGATAAGATGGTCGGGATAGTTCTTTTTTATGTATGTGACCGTCTCGCCGAAAGCTGTAAGACCTTTCAGTCCGAATGCTTCGTAGAAAGCTAAATTTGGCTTGTAAGCGACGCAGTATGAGGCTGTTGCGTCAATGATGGCTTTGTTGAATGTGAAAATTGGGTTTCCCGATTCTAACACTTTGGTAGGGAACTTTCTTGTATCCGGGTCAAGTCCCACACACAAAAATGTTTTCTTATTGCGTATCTCGTTTATAAGTTTCTGTCTGTTCATAATCTTAAAGTTTTGATTCTTTTATCCTTTCTGCATTTTCTGCAACCGTCAATGCATCAATCATATCCTGAATGTTACCGGCCATGAAGCCTTGAAGGTCATGTGTCGTGTAACCTATGCGGTGGTCGGTTACGCGCCCTTGAGGATAGTTGTATGTTCGTATTTTTGCACTGCGGTCACCTGTCGAGACGAGGGTCTTTCTCCGGTTTGCTATATCATCTACGTATTTCTGGTGCTCCCTGTCATAGATGAATGTACGCAGACGTGACAAGGCGCGTTCTTTGTTCTTCGGCTGGTCACGCGTCTCAGTACATTCTATCAGTATTTCTTCAACTTCGCCTGTGTTGGGGTTCTTCCAAGGATATCGTAGACGCACTCCAGATTCTACTTTGTTGACGTTCTGGCCACCTGCACCGCTACTTCTGAACGTGTCCCATTTGATGTCACCTTCATTGATGTGAACTTCAAATTTGTCGGCTTCAGGCAGTACGGCTACTGTTGCCGCGCTGGTGTGCATACGTCCTTGTGTCTCTGTTGCCGGTACGCGCTGGACACGGTGTACGCCCGATTCGTACTTCAATGTTCCGTACACGTTGTCGCCGCTAACGGCAAAGTCGATTTCTTTAAATCCGCCTACAGCTCCCTCGTTTGCACTAGTGACAGATACAGTCCATCCCTTGCTGTCACAGTATTTCTTGTACATGTTGAACAGGTCTCCGGCAAACAGTGCAGCCTCGTCGCCTCCTGTTCCGGCACGTATTTCCATCTGTACGTTCTTCGCGTCTTCAGGGTCTTTGGGAACGAGAGCTATCTTTATCTCCTCTTCGATTTGTGGTTGGAGTTTCTCGTTCTCTGAAAGCTCTTCCCGTGCCATCTCTTTCATGTCCGGGTCACTCTCGTTAGCTATAATGTCTTTAGCCTCCTTAATTGCATTGATACATGCGATGTAGCGTTTTCGCGCATTCATGATGTCTCCCAAGTCTTTGTATTCCTTGGTAAGCTTGACAAACCTCGGTTGGTCTGCTATCACGGCAGGGTCAGAGATAAGGGT
>CALBJK010000063.1 GCA_937892695.1 uncultured Prevotella sp. | reverse complement strand
CAGGAAGCACGATGTGGCACTCGGCCTGCGGCTTAAACTCTATCACCTTGGAGAAAGGCGAGTTGGCGGCCCAAGGGTCTATGGTCTGTACGCATATCTCATAGGTCTTTCCTGCCTGGAAGCGTTCAAGAGGCATAGGTAGGCGAGTGGCCTGCCGATAATGAGTGAGATAGCCAAGCGTCTCCGTCATCCGTGCCTTGTCGCTGGTGGCGTTGAGGGGCGACCACACGTAGGCATTGTCGCCGGTGGCTCCCTTTTCCTTGATACTGATGTTGTAGCGCAGCTGTCCCGCAGTGCTCTCCTTGTCGGTGGCTCCGTCCCAGCTGACCACCACCTCGTCTTCCGTCTGTGTGGCCATCACAGAGGTCGGTGCCGTGGGAGCGGTATTGATGTTGGCTATCCTCAGGATAGCTAAATCACTAACGCAATCAGGCACGCAGTCATTGTCTATATCGACATACTGCCAGCCTCCACTTCTTGCTATGCTTATGCCTGTTGCGTTGGGAACTACAAGTGGAGTACCATGATTACTGACAATAAAATTGCGAGACTTATCTTCGAAATCAGCCAATCCGTCCAGGTCTACGTCCAGAGGTATCAGGCACAAGTCGGTGTCTTCCACCTTGTCTGCGAAACGACGTCCGCCTAAGTTGCGGAGAATCTTATATCGGTTCCAGGACGTCTCTATATACACCAAGTCCATGTAGCCGTCTCCGTCTACATCATAAGCCTTCCATTCGTCTCTTGTGTCAATGCCGGCGGGAAGCTCCACCACAGTTCCTTTCCCGCTTCCTTCATTAAAGATGACGACAGGCTTGTAGCCGCCGTTGGCATCCTTCACGGTCGCATATAGGTCGATGCGCCCGTCCCTGTCGAAGTCGGCTATGGCATACTCGGCGATGCGGCCAAGTTCCTCATCGCCTAAGTCAAGGGGAAGCGCCTGGCTCGTTCCGGTCATTCCGTTTGTGTAGATGTGGGAGTCAATGATGTACTCCACACATCCATCATTGTCAAAGTCGACTGGGGCGGTGGAGTATGGGGTGCCGCCGTAGAAGGTAAATGATGTTTTCTTTTTCTCAAACTCACCATCACCCTGGTTGATGGCCATCTCCGTTTCGTAGTTGTACTCCGAACCGGAAGTGCAGTCAGTTTGCAAGACATCGGGCAGTCCGTCCATGTTGGCATCCCCGATGTGGCCGTTATACACGCCTCCGTCTGAAAAGCCAAAGACGGGTTGCTTTTCATATTTCTGTCCGTTCCAGCAGAAATAGCCATCTCTCGTTATGGCCTGCATGACACCCGTCTGCGCATAATCGAAATAGAGGCCTCTCTGCATACTATTGATTTCAGCGAAACCAGGGTAAGCAAATTCTGTCACACGCAAGGGCATCACGTTCACTTCCCTGCTGGCCGTCAGGCCGTCAGTGCTGGTCAGTTCCACAGTCTTCTTGCCGTGCGAAGCAAAGAGGAAGCCCTTGCGCCCGTCTGCGGCGGTCACCTGCATGCCGTCGGGCAAGGCTCGCATCGCACACTCCGCCCCGTTTAGCACGCTTACGAAGAGTGTGTCGCATCCGCTCAGGCTGGTGTGGCTGAGCGAGAAAGAAGGAGCCTGCAGGATGCCAGACAGCGTGACCATGTCGCTCCATGCGCCTTTCATGCCACAAGCGTCGATGGCGCGTACCCGCACCTGCACGTTCGGCTCGCCCCAGCTACCCGCTGAGGCCATTGAGAAGAGGCTCTTGGTGACGGCACGGAAGAGATATTTCCCATCCTCCGACGTTATCTCAAGTTCGTAGCTCAAGTCACCCACGGAATTCTCCGCGTCGGTCCCATGCGTCCACTCCACGCGCAACATGCCTGTCGACTTGTCGAGCAGTAATCTGGGAGCAGCCATCTTGGCGGGAGGGGGGTTGGCCTTGTCGACCGCACAATGCAGTATGCCTTTCTGATTGTCCACCTCGCAAAGGATATCCACCTTGCCGTCGCCGTTCATGTCCAGGATGGGCAGGTAGCCCCTATGAGTCCTTGTCGGGTTGAGAGCCACCGTGTCGACACGGAACGAGGCATCCCAATTCCAACAGATGACGCGCGTCGGTTCGTATCCATACCGTGGGTCGTATCCCTGTGGAACCAGGGATATCATGCTGGGACGCCCATTGTTGTTGACGAAGCAGGGCTCTTGCCAGTTGTGGTATCCTGTGAAGTTCCTCACGGTGCGCTTGAAGGTGCCGTCTCCCTTGTTCTTGAAGAAGGCCAGGTAGCTGGCGTCCTCCGCTGCCAGGGTGACGAGGATGTCCGACAGCCCATCGCCGTCGCAGTCTACCACGTACACGCCCTTCAAACTATTGTTGGTCAGGAGTTCGGTGTCGGTGAACCCGTTGCCGTTGTTGAGCTTCAGTGTGAGCTGTCCGTTGTAATACAGGAGCAGGTCGGTCAGACCGTCGCCGTTCACGTCGGCACTATACACATCACCCTTGATGGAAGCCTGGTAGTAGCGTCCGTCACCGAGTGAGATATACGAGTTGCCGTTCTTGTCGATGAAGTCGGGGTAGCCATCCAGATTGAAGTCGATCACCGTCATGCGCTTTGCGGAGAAGCCGCCGTTGTCACCAGACGCAAATCCCGAGAAGGCGTTGCCCGTGCTAACCGAGAATGTGCCGTTTCCCTCGACGGAATATTGCGCGTTGCGCAGCTCGTCGGGGTCTGTCACCACCCGGAAAGGCTCCTTCACAAACGTCCCGTCAGCCCGTTGCATCATGACATAGGGCACATAGCGTTTGACGTTGTAACTTTTGCTTTCGTTCTGCCAGTAGAGCATGTCCATGCGACCGTCCAGGTTGATGTCGGCCCAGATGCCTCCCGTGCAGTTTTCCATGGGGAAAAGCGAACTGTCGTGCACGTACTGTCCGTTGCGCGATATGACTATGTCGCCAAAGCTGTCATAGCTGTTGAACTGGAAGGTGGCGAATGACGGCAGTGGCTCTGCGTTGAGTGAGAGCATGGCACAATTATACGTTGACACACGGATGTCTTCGGGTAGGCTCGCCACCGTTTGCCCCGCAAGTGTACGCCATTTTTGGCTCACATCATACGGGGTCAGATATTCCTGCTTGCCATCGTCATTCACGTCGGCAAAAAAAGCAGGGAAGTTCTGGAGGTCCTTGTACACAGGGTCGAATGTGGGTTGGCCCTGTGCGCTGGCCATCTGTACGCCCCATGGCGGAAGCGTCATGCAGGCAAGAAATAGAAATAGGGAAGGTTGTTTCATAACAGTAAAGTTAAATTGTTGTAACCAATCAAGTTTTCTGCTTGCAAATATAGGTTTTCAAGAACAATGGCGCAAGCCCCGAGACGTTGCCGGCAGCCTTTTTGTACCGATTGGCGCTTCTTTTTTACGACTTGAAGCATTGGCAATGCCACAAATTGGAAAACAGAAATGTAACTCTGTGGAAACAGCATCGTCCCTCCGCTGTCATCATCACTGCGGCATGGTGCCCATGCACGCGCCCCCTGCTATCTCTTGATGCCCTTCTTGTAGGCCGAAGGTGTTTGCCCCACCTTGCCCACAAAGTATCTGCGGAAGCTGCTGATGGAGTTGAACCCCGACTGGATGGCCACCTCTTGCAGTGGGAGGTCTGTCGTCTTGAGCAGATTCATGGCTTGCTCCACGCGCCAGCTGTTGACATATTCATAGAAGGTAGTGTGCAGTTGTTGGTTGATGTAGTTGGAGACGTAGGTACGGTTGGTGCCCAGTTCTTGTGCCAAGTCGTTGATGTTGAGCAACGGATTCAGGTAGATGTGTTTCTCACGGAACACGCTCTCAAACACCTCGTCGAAATGATAGCGGGTCAGGTCATCGGCCTGTATCGTCCCGGTCTGGTCGTCAGGCAGTCCGCCGTCGTTCTCGTCTGGTGCCGTTTTCCGCAAGACCTCAAGCATGTCTTCCTGCCGATACACGAAGTAGCACAGCAGAGCCAGGATAATCGTGCACATCACATTATAACATGCGGCCGTATATGGAGTCGATATCTTGGTTGCGACAAGCCAAA
>CALBJK010000062.1 GCA_937892695.1 uncultured Prevotella sp. | reverse complement strand
AAGCTTGTTATAACGTCCCACGCCCCATCCGAGAATGTAGCAAATCAGCACTGCGGGAATTATCCATCCCAAATGTTTCTTGATGTTCATATTATTCTTTTTTATGGTTTACCGTTAGTTCTGGTTCTATAATAGTATTCGCATAGAGACCATTTTGTCCACGCTTCGTAAGCCCGGAAAGGCTGACGAGATGCAAATATACGTCTTATTTCTTTATCCTACAACTATTTCTGATTTTTTAGCAGTGCTACCAGATCTTCCATTCCTTTGCTTGCTCCCTTGCGTATCTGTACCACGTCGCGTCCGGCGGCCGTGACCGGTTCTGGGTCGATGAGATAGATGGGGATACCGGGGCGGGCATAGTTGATTAGTCCAGCTGCCGGGTAGACATTGAGTGAGGTTCCGATGATGACGAAGATGTCAGCTTCGGACACGCAGTCGGCCGCAGCCGAGATCATGGGTACGGCTTCGCCGAAGAAAACTATGTAGGGCCGCAGCAGCGATCCGTCGCCGGCCTTAGTCCCGACCTTCACTTCGCAATCGTCTGGCGGCAGTTCGCGTATATAGCGCGTATCGTCGGGATTGTCCGAGGAGCACACCTTTGACAGTTCTCCGTGAAGATGTATTACGTGTGAGCTTCCGGCCTTCTCGTGCAGATTGTCCACGTTCTGGGTTATAACCGTCACGTCATAGTCCTTTTCGAGCGACTTGATGAGTTTGTGTCCCTCGTTGGGCTGTGCCGAATAAAGCTTCTTTCGGAGCATGTTGTAGAAGTTGGTCACCAGCGTCGGGTCGCGTTCCCATCCTTCGTGGGTTGCCACCTGGTCTACAGGGTAGTTTTCCCACAGTCCGTCACTTCCTCTGAATGTCTTGAATCCGCTCTCCACCGACATTCCTGCACCGGTAAGAAATACAAGTTTTTTCATGTTTTTCCTTTCTTTTTGTGATACAAACCATTGCCTTTGGCCATAGAGCGTAAATTAAGGCAACACGACACGGCGAACGTCGCATTTAGTCTGTCATGTCCTCATTGTCGTCACTTTTGGCCTCACGGTTGCCAAGGTGCATCATCTCTTTTGCAAAAATAGCGTTTTTTCACTTAAACGGCACATGTCTGTCAGATAAAAGTTGTAAATTTGCACAGTTTTTTAAAACGTTAGGACAAAAACAAAAAACTATTATTCATGGATAAAATAAGCTATGCTTTAGGTCTTGGCATAGGCCGCCAGCTTTCACAGATGGGGGCGACAGAACTCAGCATCGACGATTTCGCCCAAGCCATAAAGGACATTCTATCAGGTACGGAGCCCAAGGTCAACGACCATGAGGCGCAAACGATAGTAAAAGATTTCTTCGAAAAGCAGGAAGCCAAGCAGCGCGCTGCAGCTGCCGAGAAGTTTAAAGCCAACAAGGAAGCTGGCGAGAAGTATCTCGCAGAGAACGCAAAGAAAGAAGGTGTAGTCACGCTTCCGAGCGGTCTGCAGTATCAGGTGCTCAAGGAAGGAACAGGTCGCAAGCCCAAAGCCACCGATACCGTAAAATGCCACTACGAGGGTATGCTCATCGACGGCACTCTGTTTGACAGCTCACTCCAGCGCGGCGAACCGGCCGAGTTCCCTCTCAACGGCGTGATAGCCGGATGGACCGAAGGACTGCAGCTGATGAAGGAAGGTGCCAAGTATCGCTTCTTCATCCCTTACAACCTCGCTTACGGCGAACGTGGCGCAGGACAGTCGATACCGCCTTTTGCAGCCCTCGTGTTCGATGTCGACCTGATTGAAGTGAAATAAGCATAACAGATACCGACAGCATATCGACAGCCTGTCAAACTTATCCGCCCCGCCGACGGGACGGAGACAACAAAGAAGAACAACTAACAACATAAAATGAAAAAAATCACAATCGTAGCCGCAATGGCTATCACAGCCGCAGGCTTCATGACATCATGCGGCAACTCGACTCCTAAGTCGAACCTCAAGACCGATGTCGACACTCTGAGTTATGCCATGGGTATGTCCCAGTCGCAGGGCTTGAAAGAGTATCTCGCCCAGATGGAAATAGACACAACCTACATGGACGCATTCGTCAAAGGTCTGAACGACGGAGCTGCAGCCGGAGATGACAAGAAAAAGGCCGCCTACTTCATGGGCATACAGATAGGACAGCAGATTTCCAGCCGTATGGTAAAGGGCATCAACCACGAACTCTTCGGCGACGACTCTACAAAGACCATCTCGCTGAAGAACTTCATGGCAGGTTTCGTAACAGGCGCAACAGGCAAGAAGGGCATCTTCACCATGGATCAGGCCCAGAGAGTCTCACAGGAAAAAATGCTTTCCATCAAGGCCAAGAGCATGGAGAAGGAGTACGGACCTCTCAAGAAGAAGGGCGAACAGTGGATGGCAGCCAATGCCAAGAAACCCGGAGTGAAGACTCTGCCTTCAGGCTTGCAGTATAAGGTAATCAAGGTTGGCAAGGGCGAACTGCCCAAGGACACCTCTATGGTGAAGGTTCACTACGAAGGCCGCTTGATCGACGGCACTGTCTTTGACAGCTCTTACAAGCGTGGTCAGGCCGTTACGATGCGCGCCAACCAGGTCATCAAAGGCTTCACCGAAGCTCTCGTGCGTATGCCTGTAGGTTCGGTATGGGAGATTTACATACCTCAGCAGCTTGCCTACGGCGACCGCGAGCAGGGACAAATCAAGCCCTATTCGCCACTGATATTCAAGGTTGAAGTGCTCGGAATAGAGAAATAAACCGCAACATAACAGACAGAATGAAAGGTACGGATCCTAAACGGCCCGTACCTTAATTATTATTGACAAAGATGAGAAAAATTGTATTGATGGCTCTTGCCGTAGCTGTATGCACGGCAATGGCATTCACCCCTGTAAAGAACAAGAAATCTAAGAAGCAGACTGTCGTGCCCGCAACCTTAATCCAGCCGTCTGTGAAACTAGTGAGTCCGGCCGACTCGCTCAGCTATGCCGCTGGAATAGCCACCACACGCGGACTGCTCGAATACGTTCAGAGGCAGCTTGGAGTAGACACAGCCTATATGGCCGACTTTGTGGCAGGCTACAAGGACGCTATGGGTAAGGGCAAAGACCCGCGCTTCGTGGCACGCAACGCCGGAGCGCGTATCGCCGAAATGGTGGAAGGACGCATTCTGCCTCAGGCTCAGGAAGACTTCAAGGGTACTGAACATCCCGTCGACTCGGCTCTGTTCAATGCCGGATTCGTGGCTGCCATCACCGGCGACAGCACCCTCATGTCGTTCGATCACGGTGTGAAGCTCTTCACCACCACTCACGAGAGCGACAAGAAGAAGCGCGACGAAGCCTATAAGAAGACCAACGAGGAATGGCTCGCTGCCAATGCCAAGAAAGAGGGCGTGAAGACAACACCCAGCGGACTGCAGTATAAAGTCATCACCGAAGGCAAAGGCGAGCGTCCACAGAAGACCGACGAAGTAACCGTAAAGTATGAAGGCAAACTCATCGACGGCACCGAGTTTGACAGCTCTTACAAGCGTAATCCGCAGACTACGACCTTCCGCGCCGACCAGGTGATAAAGGGATGGACAGAAGCTCTCACCATGATGCCAGTAGGCAGCAAGTGGGAACTCTACATTCCTCAGAATCTCGCATACGGCGAACGTCAGGCCGGAAAAATCAAACCTTACTCTGCACTGATATTCACCGTCGAGCTTGTAAGCACAAAGAAGGTAGAAACTCCCAAGGCTTCGGACAAGGTGGCAAAAGACGTGAAGAAATTCAACAGCATGAAGTCTGCCGCCAAGCGCAAGACTTCGAAGAGCAAGAAATAAAAACATTCCGTTAGGGAGACGCACCAGAGTGGGGTCTACACGCTGGATGGCATTCCGTTAGGGAGACGCACCAGAGTGGCGTCTCTACGCTGGATGGCATTCCGTTAGGGAGACGCACCAGAGTGGCGTCTCTACACGCTGGATGGCATTCCGATTTAATATTGGTGGAATGCGGATATTAAAAATACAGTAGGGACGCACAGCTCGTGCGTCCGCTGAAAACACTCCCGTTCCGGTGCGTCTCCTCATTCAAAATGCGTAATGCCATTGTCGTTATGGCGACAATGGCATTACGCATTTTTTATACTCCAACGTGAATCTTACAATACGTAGGCAACATTATTAATGCTTGGACCCGACAATCCGGGGCAGCACAATAGTTCCGGCTATGAGGTAAGAGTAGTAGGTGATGAGCCGCCACGCAAGAGCCGCAATGGCGACGGCGGTCATATTGTCGAGAAATCCGGCATAGTAGACGCTGAACATATATTCGCTCAGTCCGCTGCCTCCGGGTGTCGGACTTACAATAGCCACTATCCACAACACCCACTGTCGGGCGAAGGCCAGAAACTGGTTGCCGTCAGAACCTAGGGCGAACAGCAAGGCGTTGACCACGGCGTAGCGGCAGCACCAGGCCGAGACTGTGGCTCCCCACGCCTTTATCCAGAAAAGCCGTCGGCTGTGACGTATCTCGATAGAAGCCGTCTCCATGTCGCGTCCTGCATTCTCGGCTTTGTCGCGCCATCGGCGTAGCAGCCGGAACGAGAACAGGCTGGTGATGGCCTTGGCCACCCATCGGGGTTTGTAGAACAAGGCTGTAAAGAGAACTGCCGTCCACACGGCTATGACCGACAGCACTCCGCAGAAAACCAGTAATGTTCCTGTCGAAACTGCCCCGTCAGTACCGAAAAGCGAGGATACAGGAAATATGACAGCCATGAGCGAACAGCCCAGGCACATCGTGAGTTCGTCGAGAAAAAGCGAAGAAATCATCACCGCCGTGCTGCGCCCCACTTTCATGCCCTCGCGGTTCAGATAGACAAAGATGAGGCTGCTGCCTCCGACAGCCGACGGCGTGACAGCCGAGGTAAACTCGCACAGTATGTTCACCCTGAAACACTTGGCCCATGACAGCGATGTAAGTATGCGGTAACGCCATGTCTGGAAAAAATTGAACCCCGCAAATGCCGCCACAGCCATAGCCATTCCTGCAGCCATGCGTGGGGTGGGACGCACGGCTGCCAGCGACTCCACCGACAAGTCGCGGAACAGCAGCCACGCTATTGCGGCCAGACCGCAGACAACGGCAATGAAGACATGCAGACGGTTCATCGGGTAGAAAGACTGGACAGTATCATACAACCTTGGTCTCGTACCGGCGTATGAGATGGTCGTAGCGGTCGCTCACCTCTCCGGCTATATCCTCCCACGACCGGGCAAGAGTATGGGCTGCTCCGGCTCCGGCTCGCTCTATCGCAAGCGGCGACGAAAGCAGCGACTCTATCTTGTGGGCGAACGACTCGACATCCGGCTTCGACAGGAAACCGTTCTGCCCGTCGGCGACGACCGAAGCGGCGGTAGAACCCTCGGCCATGACAGCAGGTGTGTGCATGGCGGCAGCTTCCCTCACTACCAGCGGTGCATTGTCGTAGAGCGAAGGAAACAGGAAGAGGTCGGCTGCAAGATAGTAGCGGCGCATGGTCTCGCGGTCGTACACCGGACCGTCGAACCGCACACGTACGTGCCCGTTGCCGTCAGGGACGGTAAGGCCGAGGTCGTCGGCCATGCGGCGCATCATTTCGGCGGCGTAGCCCGTACCTACGAATACCATCGAAAAGCTGACATGGCGCAGACGGGCGAGCGACTGCAGTATCAGACCTACATTCTTCTCCCAGATGTGCTGGCCTACGAACAGCAGCATCGGCATGTCTGCATTTATCCGCAGACTACGGCGGGCTTCAGCCTTCAGTTCCGGCGAATAGGGAGTAGAGGCGAAATCGTTGCCGTTGTCCACAACTTCCATCCTTCCTTTATACCCATACTCGAGCAAGGTCTCGCCTACCGACTCCTGGGGTATCCACACTTCGTCGGCCTGGTTGTAGAACGACACTATTTTCTGGATGAGATAGTCGACGACGTACTTGTTGCGGAATACACGTTCAAAATCTGTCCGGTACTTGGAGTGGAATGTCGCTACGAGCGGAATGTGGCGTGAGGAGGCTATTCCGAGTGCCAATTCGCCCGAGGAGAACGGACAGTGGGCATGGACAAGAGAGAAGGGAGTCTGGCCTATGCGGTGCTGGAACATCAGGTCGGCCTGAGGCATACCGTAGCGGTAGGGGCGGCGCATTGGTATGGGCAGAGAGAAATAGCGCAGCACGGGATACCCCGTCTTGCTGTCGTCGGCCTCGGGCGCGTTAGGTGTTACGACACAAACGTCGCCCCGAAGGCGGCTCAGCCACTTGGCATAGTTGCTTGTCGTTACAGACACGCCATCCATTATGGGCGGAAAACAATCATTGAACAGTCCTATCATACCTATATGTTTTAGGTGGGTTCTGTAAGCTTAAAGAACTCACTCTTGTTAATAATCTGTGGAAATATATAGCCCCCACCTATAGATGATTATAAGGCGAATTACCGACAACGGCTTGCGCTCTGCTGTCTGTATTCGTTTGCAAAGTAAGCTTTGCCGTTTGTCAAAATGGTTAAGGAAATTTTACAATCTTCCGTCAGCTTAAGTTTTCTGTTTGACTATATGAGGCTTCTAAAAAATTCGCATTGCTGTAATCACCATTATATAAGAGATTTGAGAAATTCGAGAAAAATAGTTATCTTTGCATCATGAAGTTCAAATTATCTTACACTGAATATGCTGAACTACGTAGGCTTCAACGTAACATGGCCGGCACTCCTGACTATGTGAAGATGACTTGAGTCATGATGTTTTCCGATGGCTGCGGTCCAAGGACTATATCTGAAGAGCCTGGCATAAGCCCTGCCACAATATACCGCTACACCGGTCAATATCAGGAGGGTGGTTCAGAAGAACTGCCCGGAGACAGTTACAATGGTATTGTGGAGGATTGTACAGTACTCGGATAGCATCGCTCCGTAAAGAATTGGGAAGGACACATATATACGGATGCAAGACAAGGGGGCAATATCAGTGGCTTGTTGAATGTCTGTGATGTGACGGATGTCATAGCCACGATTGCAAGCGTGTAAACGCCAATCGACGCGTGAATTGTATGAGCAGGAAAACTTGGAGCCCGAAAGAAAATATAAAAGAAGTACTATTTCTTAATTAGTTTTGATCCTACATCCGATTACAATTTAAAAAGAAAATAAAATGTTGTATAGAAGAAATATATTCGTTAATGCACTAATTACGATAGTTGCAATTATAACAAGTACTCCGTCTGTGGCAAAAATGCAAAAGGACAATACAAATGAGGTCACACTAATTTCCTTTTCCCTTACCCCTATAGGTTCTGTTAATCCTATGATTTATGGACAGATGCTAGAAGATTGCAACGATAGTGTAATCTATGGAGGGCTGGTTGACAATGAAGGAAAAGAAAATATTGCTGTACGAGACTTGTTGCTTCCGCTCGATATTCCGGTGATGCGTTGGCCTGCAGGAACATACATACATGAATACCATTGGAAAAATGGTATCGGGCCTAAAGAAAATCGACCTGTTACCCCCATGAAATGTTGGGGTGGTACAGATCCAAATACTTTTGGTACGGACGAGTTTCTACAGTGGTGTGAGAGGATGGATATTCCCGCTTACATTAACTTCAATATGACTAATAATTCTAAATACGGAGGGTCAATAGGTGAAGCTATTGACTGGATGGATTACGCTATGGCCGATACGACTGAGGTGATGGGCAAATTGAGGGCAATGAACGGGCGCGTAAAGCCATACGCAGTACCATATTGGTGTATAGGTAACGAGAATTACGGCTCATACGGGGTACATCGAGGAGAAACTGCTTCAGAATATTCTTCTCGTCTTAATCGTTGGGCTCGAACTATAAAAACATACTATCCTAATGTTTCTTTACTGGGTATCGGCCATCTTTATGAATGGAATGATACTGTTTTGAAACAGAATGGGCAACTTGTAGATTATCTTACGCTTCACTATTATTTAGGTTCTCGCGTTAAAGATGGACGACTCATTGATGAAGCTACGACTCTGTTTGCTCCTGCAAAGGTTGAGGCTAATATTGAAAGAAGCATACCTCAGTTAGAAAAAGCCAATATTGCATCAGGGAGATTGGCAAATCCTGTACGTTATAGTGTTGATGAATGGAACAGCCGTCATTCTGTTTTTGATGGTAAAGACTGGAATTTCACACGTAAAGATCCGCGCCGTCAGTTTGATGTTGCAACTATTGCAGGAATGCTCAATGTTTTCATACGACAAAGCCATGTTGTGGGCATGGCTAATTATATCTTTCCTGTTAATGGACATGGATTAGTTAAAACAGTAGGAGATAAAGATGCATTCCGTACTCCTGCATATTATGTTTTTGACCTTTACCGTCATTTAATGAAAGGTAACGCAATTACAGTAAATGTATCAGGCCCACAGAAAAATATCGACTTTTCTAAACTTCGTGTTGAAGGCGATATGAATAAAGATGTTGAAAATATAAAGAAGCAACTTCCTTATATTGATTGTGCTGCAGTATTGGCGGATGATGGAACGGCTAGAATGGCATTAATAAATCGTTCTGCTAATAGTACATTGAGCACTGCTATAAAACTCGGAGATTGGGGCGTAAGCCGTGTCTGGCGCATTGAATCTGATGATATAAATACATTCAACACATCTCAAAATCGTAAACGCATTGTTCCACGCATAAAAAAATACGATAACACAAAGAACGCTGATAATTTTATGCTCAAGATAAAACCATGTGGTGTCGTGATTGTTGAATTGTCATCAAAAAAAGAAATCAACTAGCAATATACAGTCCGTTATTCGACATATTCTGCATAAATCCAGAAATAAAACAGAATGAAAAATAACAAATTCAGCCAGAAAAATGCTAATTTTGTCGCAGTTTATCCTCATACCGAAAATTATGCGTCTATTGAAATCATTTATTGTGTGGATATGTTTCATTCCTCTGGCAATACTCAACGGTGGATTGCGTGAATATGTACTGGTCAGGCTTTTCGGAGAAGAAACGGCACTGCTTGTGAGCGGGATATTGCTGAGCATATTCATCTTTTTGATTACATGGCTTATGCTTCCCCGGTTGGTAAAAGGCTGTGGCATGAAAGACTGTCTGATAATGGGTGGCTGCTGGGTGTTATTGACAGTAGCCTTCGAGTCTGCCGCCGGAATTGCCGGAGGCAGTACCATCACGGAAATTCTTAGTGCCTATAATCCATCAACGGGTAATCTGTGGGTGTTTGTATTGGTAACGACGATGTTGTCACCTGTTCTGTTGAAAGTTTTCAGACAGATTTAGAGGTATTGGTTCAATATCCAGCTTAACGAATGGATATAATACCTTGTGCCTTCCGTATAGTCGTTTTTGTAACTTGACACAGTTTAGTTTACACTCTCTGCTTATTCGCTAAAAACTTGGTGAAGTTCCTTAGCCTAAATAATTCATAGGGAC
>CALBJK010000061.1 GCA_937892695.1 uncultured Prevotella sp. | reverse complement strand
ACTGCTCCGAGCAGTGTCCCGCCGTCGAGCCAATAGGCTATGTCGTACTTACGGCATATCCGGTCTATTTCTTCAAGAATGTCAAGTTGTTTCAGCTGGCAGCGGCGCAGCACGGTGTCCTTATATTGTTCCAGATAATCAGTCATTTCTTTTCTCTTCTTACGTCAATTACCTGTCCTGTGTATTCGGAAACCAAAGTCCGGAGGGTGGCTTCGGCCACTTTCTCGGGTTGCAGAAGGGTGTCGTCGGGTTCGGTTCCGAAGTTCTTCACTCTCATCGGAGTCTTTGTTCTCTCTGGATTGATGCAGTTCACCTTTATTCCGTCGTCGTCCCACTCCTGTGCTACGGCCTGCACAAAGTTGACAATGGCAGCTTTGGTAGAGGAGTAGATACTGTAAAAAGCGCGCCCACGGGTGTACGAACTCGATGTAAAGAAGATGAGCCGTCCGCTGGTTCGGCGCAAATAAGAATATGACTGGAGAGCCACGTTGACTGTCCCCATATAGTTGGTCTGTACTGCGGCGACGATTGTCGAATAGTCCATTGCGGCAAGAGGCTCCTTGTTGAGCACTCCGGCGGTGCATATAACATAGTCGATGTGTCCGGCCTCGCCAGCAGCCTTCTTCAACGCTTCGGCCACACAATCCTTATTACCTACGTCAGTACCGGTTGTTCCGCGTGAGAACGAGAACACCTGCGCACCGCGATTGACAAGCATACGCACAATGTCGGCACCGATGCCGTAGCTGCCTCCGAACACCACAGCTACACGAGAACCGAAATCAATGCTCTCGATGTCAGTATTGTCGGGTTGCGTGTTCTTCAGCTGAAACAGCTTGTCCAGCATAAATGTATCCTCTTTATAAGTGAGCTTCATGTTGCTCTCCTCGCCCTTGACAACATAGACCGGCACATCGGGCAGATAACGCAGCACCACTCCGCAGTCGTCGGTTGTCTTGAAGGCCGGGTCACGCAGGGCCTTGTCATAAGCGCTGCGTATCACGTCTATGCTGAAAGCCTGCGGTGTCTGCCCCCGTCGCAGCTTCGACCGGTCGGGAACAGAATGGATGAAGTCGCCGTCGACTCCGATGATGGTGTCAGCCGAAGGCACAGCTACGTCGACAGCATCGTGGGTGGAGAGAGCGTCTATCACATCGTCGATGATACGCTGGCTCACGAGCGGACGCACAGCGTCGTGGAATATCAGGTTTACATCCTCGTCTTCGTAGGCACGTATGGCCGAAAGACTCGAATCGTAGCGTTCTTTTCCTCCCTTGAGTATCTTCTTGACTTTGCGCCACTTGTTGTGCAGGACGATATTCTCAAAGTCGGAAATGAGCATGGGGTTGGAGACAATGGCTATTTCGTCGATTCGCGGATTGCGTTCGAACACGTCGACCGTATGTTCCACAACCATTTTCCCTGCTACTTTGTAGAATTGCTTCGGTGTAGACATTCCCAGCCGGGTGCCTGTTCCTCCTGCAAGTATTACGGCTATATTGCGTTTCATATTATTCTTTGTTTTTTTACTGTTCTTCTGTCATTCCGAAGTCTCTTTCTCGCTTTTCCTTAAACTTACGCATGTCGGCGGGATATATTTCAGTCGTGACAGAACCTTGCCTTACCCAGCATTTTCCATCACACTTCACTATGTCACGAGAGGGTTTTATATCGAGCGTGTACACCATCTTGCCGCCCTTCTGCTGCCACTGCGCGTCAAGATACTCGTTGGCCATTACACCAAGATGTCGCCTTACATTGTTGACAATATGCTGTGCAAACTTGTCCTTACTGCTGTGCATGTCGCCCCCGAACCATTTGATGTCTTCGGACAGTCCGGAAACGATGCCGTGGTCGTTCACTCCGATATATAGCGTACCGCCACGGGCATTCATGAATCCGCATATCACGCGCAGTATTTCATCGGTCTGCTGCTCTATGTTCGGTGCCATGTTGTTGTCAGGCGGATAGACGATGGATGTCTTGAACTCGGTAATCTGGTCTTCCTCACCAATATAGACCGTCTCCGGCATTTTAATAGAAAGATTGAGCAGTTTGTTGACATGGGCTTTGAGAGCCGTACACTGCTCCGGCATATTTATATTGCGCAACATGTTGTATGCCAGTACGGTTTCGGCCAGTTCCCGTATTTCGCTGTCGCGTGTAGTCTGCGTCAGCTTCCATAGTCCTTCGTCCTGCCATGGCTCGTCCATCTTGCTTATTATTTTCAACTGTTGCAGCCGGCCTTCCATATCTGGGAAATTGTGTATTATGTCTTTGTTTCGTTCGTACTGCAGGTTAAGCTCAGTCATGTCGATGCGTCCGTTGACAGAGAAGTTGTAGAGCATCTTCACTATTTCCATACGTCGCGAGAAGTACTCGGCTGTGCTGCCGTCGTCGAGAAGCAAAGAGAGTATCCGGCTCAGCTCCAGATAGTTGAACGTGTCTTTTAGCTTCTTGTGTATCAAAGCCTGGCGGTCGGTAATGTTTATCAGCTCGCGCACATATTCTGGTTCGAGCAGCATCTCGGCCGACTTGGTATCGTCGTCGCTCTCCTCTTCGCCTTCTTCGGCTTCGTGCTCACCCGAACTGTAGCTGGCAATCAGTCTCTCGAAAGCCTCGACTTCTTTAAATTCGGTTCCGTCGTTTCCGGTATATTGTCCGGTTACGTTGCCGTTTGGATATTTGTTGGTTATTTCGGCTTCGATGAAAGAACCGAATAGCGGCTTGGGATATTTAGGCGAGAAGAACACTTTAATCGTGTATCCGTTCTCGGTGATGCACAGCGAGCTGTTGAAACCGACAGAAGCTGTCACCTTGCACGACACATGGTCGCCAACCTTGACCGTATCGTAGATAAATTCGCCCATACAGTCGAGAGCGTCAAACGACAGGGTATCATCGTCCTTATATTTCACTTTTGCTTCCAGCAACAAGGGTTTGCCTTCGCTGCTTTGGAACGACTCAAGGCTGCTATGTATCATATTATAATGAACAAAGTCCTTTACCGTGATTTGTCCGTGCCCCTCATAGTCGTCGTCGTCAATGGCACAATTATACACCATCGGGTCGTTTTTGTCCTTGCCTGTAATGTATATGAAGACGGTGTCGCCATCCTCTGGCGCACTTTTCTTCACAGCTGTGTATCTTACTTTTTCGAAGAGCGACAGTTCCAACTCGTGCCACATGCGGTCGAACTGGGATATATCGCTGCTGTTTTCGCTGACCTTCTCCTTCAGTCCTCCGTTCAGGTAGACGTGTATGTCCTTCCACGTGAATACCTTGTCCGGAAATGCCTTCTTCATATCCTTAGAGTGATGCAGCGGAGAGAGCGTTATGGCCTGTTCGGTCAGCTGTAGCTGGGCTCTTCCGTTATCGAAAGTAGGAGCTTCGGCTATAAGCCCGGTGAGCGGACGGGTGGCCAAAGTGTTGCACAGCACGTAAGTGTCCATCCTCCCTACTTCGCTCCACGTGAATTCGAGCTTAGGACTGAAGCACGTGAACAGACATTTGTAAGCTTTGTTGATAAGGCTGTCGGCGTATGTGGCATTGCTTGCCAGCATCGAAGCGTAACGGTAGAGCATTGACCGGTTGATGTGCATGGCCGTCTCGTCAGAACTGTCTGTCAGGAGCAGCTTGATGGCAATGGCCTTTATGATGTTCTTAATGCTCTGCATGTTCTCCGGCGACGACGTATCGGTCATGTGGTTGGCCATTTCAGCGTTACCTGCGATGTACATGCCAATGGTTGTGAGGAAAGCCGAGCGGAACGGTTCGTCCATCCAGTTTTCCTGACTGCGCGAAAGTATGGAACCGAAGATGCTCTGCATCTTGTCGCCCATTATTTCTTTCTTGATAGAGAATATGCACATCAGTATGCGCAGTTTGCGTTCGGGCTGATAAAGATATCCCGAGTTTTCAAGACTTGACAGTATGTCGTCCACCTTGGCTGCATACTCGCCTGTCTCCATCAGCCGCATGGTCTCGATGTAGTCCTCACTCTGCTGGATGTTGCCCGAGAGTCTCTGCTGATACCTGCGCCGTTCGGTGTCGTCAAAACCGTCGAGGAAGGTCGTCTTCTCCAGAAGCATCAGGCATACGTCGTGATAGGCATTGAGTATTATCATCTTATGATTGACATCCGACCTTATCCAGTCCTGCATGTTGCGGCTGACAAGACTTATGGCATTGAGCACCCACGTACTCTTGCCTGCATCATAGTCGAGTCTCACGTCGGCGAGCAGCCTTGCACGTTTGAATATCAGAGCCACCCATCGCTGTTCTTTTTCGTCAAGGGAGGTGCGGGACAGCACGTCTTCAAGCGTGAAAAAAGGAATATTATCGTTGTCTGACACCAGTTCCAGCTCCACCTTTATGCCATTGATACGGGTGACGCGGCAATTTACTTTCTGGAATTTGTTCAGAACCGTACCTTTGTAATCTGTCAACCTGAAAAGCAGACCGTTGCCGTCGCGCAGCTCGTAGTAGCCTTCGTTCCGGCGGTCTTCCTTGACTGTGAACGAATGCTCGTCGCCCTCTTTATAGAGCATACCGATTACCTGGGTCAAATTCTGGACTAGAATGGGTACATTCCCGTTGAAACCCTTCACCAGACATTGCATTTCTTTCGGGACAATTCCATGCTCGCGCTGGAAAGCGTACTGCTTGACAGACAGCTCCTCGTCGCCTCCGTCAAGCACATAGTAAGCGGCACGGTCGGTCTCCCTTACCCCTTTTACGTTAAAAGTATAGATTTTTCCCTCTTCAAGTTCCATGTCGTCGTCAAATGATTTTGCCGCATACTGTCGCGGAATGGTGTCATATTGTCATTACCTTTGTCCCTGTAGACCGGCCGATTATACCAGACAGGTTAATGCTAACAAAGTTACGGCAATTAGTCCATACCACAAAATTATTTATGTTTTTTTGGCGCAAAGACAGCGGTATGTCATCGTCTGTGACAAGACAAAAAGGAATCTGTATGCCAATTGCATGTGAACAGGCAGAAGGCCTATGACCGATTAGATGGTAATTACAAGACAGAAGGACGCAATATCGAAAATAACAAAAGGCTGTACCTAACCGGAAACGAAAAAGTATCTCTTCCATTGCCGGCTTGGCACAGCCCTTTTATTATCTATGAAATGTCAGCTACTGCATCAGTTTGCGTTGGCGCTGTTTGGGTTTACCCAGTAAGGCGACTGCACGAGTCCGATGTTGTTGTCTATCTCGTTCTGAGGTATGGGGAACAGATAGTGCTTCAGCGTGAACACGCGTGGTTCGCCCACATTGCTCCTAGTGAAAAACTTGTTATAGTCGCCCGTGATGTTCATTCCGTGCATGTATCCGTTGTCGGTCTGCATGGCTATCTTCCAGCGGTGGCAGTCGAAGTAGCGGTTGCCGGCCTCGAAGGCAAGTTCTATGCGACGCTCGTGGCGTATGCGTTCGCGCATCTGGTCCTGGCTGAGTCCTTCTTTCAGATTGGGCAGTCCGGCTCGGTTGCGTATGGCGTTCACGTACTTGTAGACATCGGCCACCGGTCCTTGTGCCTCGTTAAGAGCCTCGGCATAGTCGAGATAGACACCACCCACACGGAAGAATATGGCCGACTCGACAGTACCGCCAGTACCCTTTACCGGGTCTACGTTCTCGTCGGCAGTCTTACGGAGCAGATAACCGGTTGAGGTATAGTCCACCTTCGAGACGTTAATGCCGTCCTTCCAGAATTCGAGTTTGCGTCCGCGCCACTGCTGGCCGCAGAAGTTGATGGTGGCATAGAAACGCGGTTCGCGGTTGACATACATGTTGAATGTACCTGCAGGCCAGTGGTCGCCCTCCTCGGCCGCGAATCCGCTCTCAGTGTACCCGCTCTCGCGGTTGATGACGACGTTGCCGTGAGCGTCATGGGTGATCGGTGTCGAACCGTCGGCCATCTCATATTCGTCGACAAGTTCCTGAGTCGGGCACAGTCCGCTCCAGCCTCCCATACCATTTGGAGCCATGCACATTTCCTGATGGATGTTGTTGCTGTAACCCGTGCCCCAGTTGCGGGCAAAGATATATTCCTTATTCCATTTGTTCGACGGCAGGAACAGCTCCATGTAATTCTTGTAGCCGTCCTTCGGGTCTGACGAGTAATAAAGTCCGTAAAGAGTAGGATTGGCTTCAATTGCGTCGATGCACTCACGTGCAGCCTCAGCAGCCTTCTGCCATTTCGATTTGTCTTCCGGAGAGAAAAGCAGCGTGCCATCCTCGTTCTTGTAGTCGGCATAGTCAGGATTGCCGTTGAATAGCGGACTTGCCGCATACAGCAGCATGCGCTCTTTCAGAGCCATGGCTGCCATCTTGGTGGCGCGGCCATACTTCTGGTCGGCGGTCTGGCCGCTGCCCGTCACATACATTATAGGCAGACGGTCCATTGCCCTCTGACAGTCCTCAACAATGAAGTTGACACACTCGTCGAAGGTGTTACGAGGGAAATGGGTAAGGTCGTCGTCGACATTCACCACATGGTCGAGTATAGGAATAGGTCCGTGGCTGCGCACGAGGAAGAAGTTGAGCATGGCACGCATAAAGTAGGCCTCTCCCTTCCACAGCTCTTTTGTCGCGTCGTCTACGACACTTGAATTGTCGATGTTTGTGAGAAAGACATTGCACTGGCGTATGCCTTCGAAGTAACGCCACCACATGGCGTACGACTGTCCCTGCGACGAGCTGCCCTCAAGCATTTTGGGATTCCAGCTGCCA
>CALBJK010000060.1 GCA_937892695.1 uncultured Prevotella sp. | reverse complement strand
TACCTACCACCCGTATGTTTTCGCTCTGTCCAGGCACACCCGGCACAAGCGAACAGTTGCCACGCACCAGAGCGTCGACTTTCACACCGGCCTTAGCTGCAGCGTAAATCTTATTGACAACATCGGAATCGGTGATATGGTTTATCTTCAGCTTCACCCATGCCTCCTTGCCCTCACGGGCATTCTTTATCTCATTGTCGAAGAGCCGCAGAATACGGGTCTTCATAGAGTTGGGCGAAACCATCAGTTCGTTGAATCTTACTTGCGAGAACGGCCGGTCGATGAAGTCGAACACTTTGGCCACCTCGTTGACAATGCGCGGACGCGCCGTCATCATCAGATAGTCGGTGTAGACCTTGGCATTGCCTTCATGGAAGTTTCCCGTACCCACACAGGCTATATTGCCTTTGGTGCTGGTAATGTAAAGGAGCTTAGAGTGGATTTTCAGTCCTTCCACTCCGAATATTACGTTTATGCCTTCTTCCTGCATACGCTTGCTCCATTTGATGTTACTTTCCTCGTCGAAGCGCGCCATCAGTTCCACCACAGCTGTCACCTTCTTGCCGTTGCGTGCAGCACAGATAAGAGCCTTCACTACCTTAGAGTCTTTGGCAAGGCGGTACAGCGTTGTCTTAATCTCTTTTACGCTCGGGCGCAAGGCGGCTTCTCTGAGCACACGTATGTAAGCGTCAAACGAATGGTAAGGCACGTGTATGAAGCGGTCCTTGCTGCGTATGCTGTCGAGTATGCTCTCTTCGCTCATAAACTCGGGCTTCATCACCTGTCCCCACTTGGGATACTTCAGCTCGGTGTGGCCGCAGTCAGGAAACTTCATCAAATCCTTATGGTTGTGGTAGCGTCCGCCGGCAAGCGAGGTGTCCAGTTCCCGCACGTTTAGCCGGTCGAGAATCTTCTTCTGCATTTCCTTCGGCATCTGGCGGTCGTAGATGACACGTATGGGCGAACCTTTCTTGCGGCTGTTCACGCCCAGAGCTATTTTCTCCATCGTGCCGTAGTCGCCTTCGTTGTCAACCTCCATTTCGGCATCCTTAGTGAATTTGAAAGCGTATGCCTCGTATGTGCTTGGTTTGGTGCCGATAAAGATGAGCGGCAGACAGAAGCGTATCACGTCGTCGAGATACATGATGTCTGTAGCTCCATTATCCGACGGAACTTTGATGAAACGTCCGAAAACACGGTCAGGCACTTTGATGATGGCATACTTTACCTTTTTGTCTTCGATATGCGTTTTCTTCACGACAAGATAGATGCGGTTGTCTTCAAGAGTGTTTAAATCGTCTATGGCATTAATCCATATAGGGTTGGTCGATCCGTTGAGACGGTCATAGTAGAACTGCTTGAGGTAGCGTTTCTGTTTGTCGTCGAGTTGGCGCTCGTCAATCAGCCTTATGCCATGTTCTTCGAGGGCGGCGAAAACGTCGCTCGTAGCTGCGGCATACTCCCGGCTATACTCGGCGTTAAGGCTGTTGATGGTCTTGATGGTCTTTTTTATCTTCTTATGGTTGGCATTGCTTATGTTTTCGTTGACAGCGAGACGGTTGAGCGAAGCCACACGTACACGGAAAAACTCGTCGAGATTATTCGAATATATTCCGAGAAACGAGAGTTTCTCCAACAATGGCACTGTCGGTTTCTTGGCTTCTTGAAGAATGCGGTGGTTGAAATACATCCAACTCACATCGCGTTCGACATACATTTTCACTTTTTCTTTTGCCATGGTTTGTCAAATATTGGTCAATCTTTATTAGTTGTCTCCTTTTCTTCTAAGGCTTCGGCTTCGGCCTTTACATCGTCAGGCTTCTCTTCAGGCTGGTTTCCCTTTCCGCCTTTTTTCTTTTTGTCCTTTTCAGCTTTTCTCTCTGCTTTTTCCGCCTTTTTATCCGATTTTTTCTCCGCCTTTGGCTTATCTGGGAATTCATCTGTTTTTACAAGAGCTTCTGCAGTTTTGGAATTTTTATCCTCACGTTCAATCACGAGTATGTCAGAGTCGGAAGAAATATGCAGCTGTTTTCGGAACTTCGGTGCAGTGCCGGCCGGCACGCTGATTTCAGAGAGTGCGTCGCAATCAGACAAGGCAGTCCGGCTGAGACGTTTCACATCTGACAGGAACGTCACTTTCTTCACGCTGATACAATCGGCAAAGGCATAATCGCCTATTTCAGTCACTGTAGCGGGGACAATAATTTCTTCGAGGTCGTCACATTCCGAGAACGCGTCAGAACCGATTGTCTCCAATCCGTCGGGAAGCACAATTTTCTTTAGTTTGGAACGGCGGTTGAAAGCCAAGTCGGCTACAGCCGTAACCCCCTTGGGCAGTATGAGCATCTTTGCGTCGGTAAGGCATGACACTACCTTGTCGCGATCGGCGTTGTACATTATTTTGGCATCTATCACATACTTGTCGGTCGCGCATTTTACATTTTCGCTGTTAAGTCCGACAAACGGATTAGCACCGATTTTTACGACAGATGCCGGTATGTTCACCTCTGTAAGTGACAGACAACGTCCAAAAGCCTCCTTGCCTATACGTGTAACGGTATCTGGCAAAGATATTTTCGTAACAAATGCGCATCCCCAAAAAGCGTTGTCGTCAATTTCTTCAGTTCCATCCTTGACAGAATAGTCACCTTCTAGTGTCTTCGAGGACATGATGAGATGTTTGCCTCCTTTCGAATAGTAAACACCCCGGTCGTCTCTTTTTGCACCACCCATTTTCTTGACAGCAAGATTGAGCAACTGATTCTCAAACCTGTCTTCCTTAGCAACGTTCTTTCTTAGAACGTTTAAAATGACTTTCTTATTCTCCTTCATCTTTTACGGATTGCTGTTTGTATTATTTTTGCAAATTTAGCAATCATCAGCAACATACAGCTGTCACAATCATTACAATTATGTTACAAAAGTGTTACCGGATTGTTTTTCTTTATAAATTGGGGAACTGAAATACTAACTTATTCCTTTAGGCTGGTTTACGGATAAAACAATACCGGGAAGGAAAGGCCGCAAATGCAACCGATCCTTCCCGGATATTATATGGAGACGCAAAAGAGTGGAATCTCTACAAGTGATCACTACATGTGGATAGCACAGCCGTTTTTTACTCCGTTGTCACTGTACGTCTGACGGCCTGAAGCACGCCGTCGTTGTCGTTATAGACAAACGCTACGACCGAAAGGTTTTTCTTCACCCACGACGCATCGGGCGTAAACTTATATGTAGCCTTTGCTGTCTCGCCAGAAGTGATGTTGAACGCGTCGCCCCATGTCTCCTTGGTAACGCTCGTGCGGAACACATGGTTGTGTACGTACTTCATGTTGGTCTCGCCTGTAGTAGGCATAATCTGCGGGCCGATGACGCCGTCTTCGAGCACCCACACCTGCAGCTTGCAGTTTACAGTCTCGGCTGAAAGGGCGGTAACGTCAACCGACATTTCCGTAGAATCGGCGTTGAAGCCCACGGTCATGTCCAGATTGACTGGTGTCGGTTCTTTGAGCATGGCATTCACGACCGGGGAATAGCCACCGTTATAGTCGTAAACAACGCCGCTCTTGCGGTTGAACACCACGGCAGGCTGACACTCGATAGGCCATTTGGAGTAATACTCGTCACCGGTGGTTGTGGTGAGAGGCAGGGGATCGCCGTTGGGCTTATGACCGAACGTACCCGAGTAGATGCCAACTGCAATAATGGTATCGGCTCCGTACTGCTTCTGCAGCTCCTCTATGGCAACAGACGCGTTAGGACAGTTAGGGCAACGCTGACCGGTGAAATCCTCTACCAGCACAGCCCGGTTGACCTCGGCCGGCGGTACATAAACAAGACGGTCGCCTTCGGCGATATCATTGCACGAAACAGTCAATGCCGCTACGGCACCGACAAAAACAGACTTTAAAGCTTTCAGTTTATCCATTATTGATGATTTTTTCAAATTAGAATTCTCTTTTTACCTATTGTTATTTAGAATCGTCGACAGACTGAGAGGCTCAACGCCCATAACCTCACTCAGCGCATACAGACGAAGTACACACGACAAAGCGAAGGAAGCCTGAACCTCACGGTAGTTTTAAGTCCGAATCCCATTATTGATCCAGTTAAATAAAAACTCAAAATAAGCAGACTACAGTCTCACGACATGCCATAATTTCTGGTCTGCGTCTGTAATGTCGCAAAATTACTTATTTATTTTAAAAACAAAAAGGAATTAACAGATATTTTCAGCACAATGTTTACTTCATGCAGAAAACATTGAAGTTTTGGAACCGTCTGCGCAGCTTTTGTCCCTCAAGTCATACCCGCATCAGCTTGTCTGACATGGGGCGAATTCCAATATGCCGGTTATTGCAAGACGGTACAAACAAGCGTCTTGCCACCCTCAGGGAGATGCTCATGGGTTAATACTGGCAACGGGATGTTCATAAAAACGAAAACCGTGCAGAACGGATGCGCATACGCATCATTCTGCACGGTTTTTATTTATGGCTTTTCCTTCACTATGGCAGGAAAGCCGTTATGTAACATATTTCGTAAATGCCCAGTACACTGTCCTGACGACAGATACCGCCGTTTACTTAACGATAACCTTTCTGGTAGAACCGTCAGACATCTTCACGATGTTCAGGCCCTTGGCAGGAGCACTCAGCTTGCGACCGTCAATAGTGTAACGGGCAACCTCAGTGGCGTTCTCTGCAGAAGCCAGATTGTCAGCAATGCCAGAAGTGGTAGTACCGACCTTAGCACTGTTAGTGTTGGTCACGTAAGCGTCAGTTGCTTCAGTTTTATATTGTTCTCCGTCAAATGCTATCGGACGGCTTATGAAAGCAACTACATCCATGTTGTCAACGTTCCAGTCGGCATCAAGAGTAATGGTATAGTCGTTTTCATACTTTGTGCCATTCCAGCTGATTGCGTCGCCAAGAGGTTCCGAAAGTATTGCGCGAAGAACATGGTTGTGAGGATATTTCTGAATCCACGTGCCTTGATTGAGCTGACGGGAAACAAGACCGTTTTCTGTCAGATACACTGTCAGCACAGCATCAGAACCGAAGACATCGGCAAAGTCAGACACAGCATCGCCGCTAACCTTAACAGTGAGCTTCTTTGTATCTTTGTCGTACTCACTCGACAAGTTTACGGTTGCGAATGCGGGAACCGAAGCTTTTGAAGCATCTACCACTGCACTGAATATTCTTGCAGCAGTTTCAGTGTACTGGCTGCGATATCCAAGATTGTAAGCAAGCCAAGAATCTGAAGCTACAGAAGGCTCATAGTAGCGGTTGAAAGCAGCTCTTGGAATTCCACCGGTTTCGTATGAACCACCTGTGAAATTAGAAATGTATTGTCCGTCAGCAATTGTGTAAACATCTGTTCCGCCCATGTTACCATGTATGGACACCCAAGCTAAGTCATTGCGAAGCTCCATCAGCTTGTTGAGGACATCGTAACCAAGCGGACAATAGGTGCAATACTGTGATGTGAAATGCTCTACAAGGTTCATCTGGTGAGCCACAGTATCCGTGAAGGACTTGAACGTAGTTTCTGCCTCGTCATCTGAAGTGTATTCTGTAGGTGTTGCACCGTTCAGAGACTTAACATAAACAGATATTTTATTGTCTTTGTAAGCAAGGTCTGAAGGGAACTGTACATCGGCAGTAAATGTCTTTGATTTAGAAGTCAAAGCTTCGGGGGCAGTGTATTCGGCAAGTTCCTTACCATTCACCTTAATTCCGAACACGGCACTGGTGATTTCGTTTCCGAAACTGTGTACTCCGAATACTACAGGACTTGCAGCGCCCTTCTTCACGTAGGGATTGACTGTCACTCCGTCCATAATGGCATCGATGACATCGAAGCCACCGTCTTTTTCAACAATGGCCTGGACGGCGACACAGCCGTAATCTGCGCCCAGTGGGTACCAACCAGTCCCCTGGCCGAGATTTCCATAGCAATAAAAGCCACCGTCATAGCCGGTACCACCGGTATTCAGAGGATAGCATTCGCTATTATAACTCTGGCCGTCGTTAGTGTTCTTCTGAGTGTATTCGAAACCCAGCAGGAAACCTGTATTGCCGTCGGCATTGATGGTATAGGGTTCGTCAAGCGTCACGGTATTCCATCCGTTTTCCGTGTTCGAAATGCTCTGCGACAGGACATCTGTGTTGCTGACTCCGGCAGTTGTAACCTCGGTCATAAATACGCGGCACTCACCTGCAGGATAAGCAAGGCCGAAACGCACGGCAACAACCTTTCCACCATTATATTTGTCAACGTAAGCAGGATCGAGAAGTGCGGCGACTTTCAGTTTGCCTGGAACAGAAGGAATTCCAAGTCCGGCCTGACTTCCGTCATAATCCAAGGCATCGTCCTCGAACGGACCCATGTACTTCTGATTGGCAGCAAGAGCTTTCTTAGGAGCTTTCTTGGTTGCCGACTTATCTAAAGTCTTGGGCTGCAACGACTTTGCCTCTACCTTCGCAGAAGGAGTGAGTCCCTTGAGCAGCGGGGCGTTCTTCTGCGCCGTAGCTGCTGTGACTGACAACATGAATGCTATCAGTGGAAGTAAAATTTTCTTCATAACCTTTTTGTTTTTGTTAAACAATTTAAGTTCTCTCTGGTATTTATCTCACAGGAACATCAATTCCTGCATCGTCCTAATCCTTGACAACAACTTTACGGGTTGTACCGTCCGAATATTTCACGATGTTAAGACCGTGCTGCGGCTCGGCGATACGCTGGCCGTTGGCGTTGTAGCGTGCTACGACTTTCTTTTTGGAAGAAGACTCAACACCGTTGATGGCTGTCGGATCTGTGTAGACAAAGTTGACGGTAACGGTAGGGCCGTCTGCAATTTTCTCACCGACTTCTTCAATTGTAACTCCTCCCAGAACCGTTTTTTTCACCACTTCATAACGTGAAAGAGTGAACGTTGCGGTTGCTGTGCCGTAAGTCGCAGGAAGCCATTCGGTCTGGAAATCTTTATTCATATTTGGATCAACAATAGCAGTCTTGTTATCGTAATCACCCACGGCTTCGTAATTGATGCAATTGCCAGGGAAGCAGACAGATAAGGCACCATTGTCCATTTTACTCAAATTGAAAGTAAGACCGATACCTTCTTTATTTGAAGAATGGCTGACAACATGCAATCCTGTCTTTATCATCAGTGTTCCCATACCGTCATCGCTCACTTCATTAACAGTAATAGTGCTGCCATCAGGCACAACATTGCCGTCTTTGTCGACAAACTCGAAGGTGTTGTCTGTCTGTGCGAAGCTTCCTGCTGCAAAGGCAAGGGCTGCTATGAGTGTATAAATTTTCTTCATTGTTCTATGTTTTTATTTTGTTTTGTTTCAAAATGCTTTATTGCTGCGAGCATCCACTTGTAGAGACGACACTTCGGTGCGTCTCTTAATTATACGACACTTCGGTGCGTCTCTTAATTATACGACACTTCGGTGCGTCTCCTCAAATTATCAGAAGTTGTAGTTGTAGGACAGGGTAACGCCCTTGGTCTCCGGCACATAACGGCAAACGCCGCCTGAGCAGTTGAAGCCCGCACGGGTTCGTCCGTAGCCGAGCTGCAGACGGTGGGAGCCGCTGTTGAAGGTGACAAAGCCCTGATAGTAGTGTCCGTTGGCCTCGTCTTTGTTGTACATGTCTGACACGGTGAACATCCAGTTAGGGAGAACCGACAGTTCGAGCAGTCCGAAGTACCAGTCGCCGTATTCGTCGGGCGAGGTGAGATACTGGGCTTCGCCGCGAAGTGTGAACTTGTTGTTGAAGCGGTACTTGCCCTCGGCGATGAAGATGTTGGAACGTATCATTCCGCCGTCACCTTCGACGATGGTCTTGTTGTACTGCTGGTTCATGTACATGAGGTTGAGCTTGAAGGCCCGCGAGAGTTTTTTCTCCACCTGCACGTTGATGTCCTGATAGTAGGTCTGGTCGCCCCATTTCCAGAAAGCCGACCCGTAGCCGTCGCTTCCGGCCGCTCCGGTACCGCGCTTGCGCTGGTCGATGGCATGGACATGAGAGAAGTTGAGCTTCACGTCGGTGCCGTACTTGCCGCCAAGCCACGTGTTCTTCTTTATCTTATAACCGATTTCGGCCTGGTATGCCCATTCTCCGTCGGGATGGGTGGCGTAGGGATGGAGAGCCGCCAGAGCGTAGGTATGGTCCATAGTGAAGGCCGGCAGGTGGTTGATGAACGACGATGTGCCGAACATGCTGCGGCGGCTGCGGAACGACATGTTGTCAGACCGCTTGGCCTGGAGCAAAACGCTCATTCCACGTTTTGAATATGTGGCTGACAGCATTGCCACATAACCTTTACGATATATGTAGCCGTTGTCGAAGTTAGGGTCTTGGCTCTTGTGGGCGTATTCGGCGAGAACGTTGAAGTCGCCTGTCTGGAGACGGGCGCGCACGTCGAATGCGTTGACGTTGGACGGGAGGTTGAGCTTATACGTCGGGGTGGCGAAGATGTCCTCGCCAGAACTCTCATGCTTGTTGACAATCGAAGCTCCTAACATAAGATAAGTGTTGTGCTCCTGCATGGCCTTCCACCACTGGTCGATGTTCAGCTCCATGTCGGCGCCGCTCACCCATGCGTCGTTGTAGTCCCAGTAGCGGCGCTGTTTGCCGGTGATGCCTTTGAGGTTGACACCCGGTGTGGGCGACCATACCAGACGTGCGCCGAGAAGGGAGTTGTCTATGCCGAGCGAACGCTCTTCGTAGGTGCGGAAGACGAATCCCGACCCGAACTGGTCGTAGAAGTTGCCAAGGGTCAGCTCGGCGTTGCTCGTCGATGTCTCGCGCTTCAGCTTGACATACACGAAAGGCACACCCCAGCCCCGGAAGTCCTTTTCGTATCCTGGCAGAGGATGTTCGAGATAGGAGAACCGTGCCCCGGCATCGACATACTGGCTCATGACGTTGACATCGACATAGGTGTTGGTTCGTCCCCACTCAGAGGATGTCTCGCCTTTTATTTCACGTTCTTGGGGTATGAGGATATCGCTCTGCACGCTTCCGGTGACTGTAACTTTCTTTTCGCCTCCGTCAGCCTCCTGAGCTTTGGACGAAACGGTGACAAACGCCAGAACCAACGCTACAGCGTAGTATATTTTAATCATTGTCTTGTCTTTTATCGGTCTTGCCGGGCATCTCCGTCCGGCAAGATTATAGATGTTTAAAGGATCGGCCGTCGTGGCTTACTTGACCAGTTCTCTTACTTTCTTGATGAGTTCCTCTTCGGCACCGTCGGTATAGCCGTTGTGCTTGTAGACGATGTTGCCCTTGCCGTCGACAATGATGGTGTAAGGAATCATCTGTGCTCCGAGAGCGCGTTTGAAGTCGCTGTTAGGATCGAGCAGCACCTCGTAGGGCCAGCCGTGGTTGTCGACAAGCGGTTTCACCTTGTTTATATTCTGTGCCTGGTCGATGGACACGGCGATGACTTTCACGCCGGTCTCCTCCTGCCATTCGTCGTAGACTTCGGCAATGGCACTCAGTTCGCGGTTGCAAGGTTTGCACCAGGTGGCGAAAAAGTCGATGATAAAAGGTTTGCCACCGTTAGACAATGTGTCGGTTCTTACAGTCTTTCCGTCGATGCTCTTGAGCGTTACAGACGGAAGCTGTGCCTCGGCTGCCATAACGACACCAAGGAACAATGCCAATGTCAATAAAACTTTCTTCATAAATATATGTTCACTATTTCTTTTTACCAAAACGTTGTATCAACGCAAAAAACCCGAAACTTTATTCAGAAAACAATAGTTTATCGTTGCACTTTGCAAAAGTAGAAAATTAAATCAGAATGGGAAAACTTTTTAACAAGAAAATAACAAGATTGAAGAAAAAGTATAAAATGCGTAAATCAAAGGGCAAAAAGTTTCGTATAACGGGGGAAACAACTTACCTTTGTCTTTCAAATACGTTTTTAAGAGAAATCTGGTGGAGGAAATCTATAAAAGACGCAAACTATATAGTTCCACCTTAAATCAAAAACAAAAATCAGACAAACATGGCCATACAATATATATTGGCTGCGGCAGCAGTATGCTGCACTACAGCCACTGCATACGCAGCGCCCGGCAACAACACTGACCGGTTCACAGTAAAAGGTGTGCTCGTCGACTCGCTCACCCGCGAAGGCGAAGCATACGCCACAGTATCGGTAAGCAGGAAAGACAATCCGGCAAATATTCTGAAAAAGGCCGTCACCGACGACAAGGGACGTTTCAACGTACAGCTCACCGGAACGGGCAGCTACCGTGTGACGCTTTATTCGCTGGGACGCACCACAGTGACCCGCGACATCGACGTGACTAAGGGAAAGAGAGAGATAGACCTCGGCACACTTTTCGCCACCGATGCCCACACTACGCTGAAGGGCGTAGAGGTAGTAATGCAGAAACCGCTCGTCAAATCGGACATAGACAAGATCGAGTACGACATCGAGAACGATCCCGACTCTAAGACCAACAACGTGCTGGATATGCTGCGCAAGGTGCCGCTCGTGACTGTCGACGGCGAAGAGAGCATACGCCTCAACGGCAACACGTCATTTAAGGTTTACGTCAACGGCAAACCCAACAATCTGATGTCAAACAATCCCAAAGAAGTGCTCAAGAGTATGCCGGCCAACAGCATAAAGAAGATTGAAGTGATAACCAATCCCGGGCCGAAATACGATGCCGAGGGCGTGGGCGGAATCCTCAACATCATCACCGTCGGGTCTGGATTCGATGGCTACACCGTCACCGTTAACGGCTCCGGAAACAACAGAGGTGGCGGAGGAGGGTTCTTCGGCACGATAAAGGCCGGCAAGCTCACAGTCAGCGCACGCTACAACTACAGCTACAATAGCTCACCACGCAACTACAACGGCGGCACCCGCAAGACCACGGGAGAGACAGACGAGAACTCGTCCGACATCGTATATGACGGCAGTAGCAAGGGACATGGCAACTTCCAGTACGGCAACATCGAAGCCAGTTACGAGATAGACTCGCTCAACCTCGTGACAGCGTCGTTCGGACTGTGGGGCGGCGGCAACAAGTCGGACGCCCGGACAACTACGGCAGCCACGTCGCCGCTGTCCGGTGCCAACACCTACAGCTATGCCCAGCTGTCACGCAGCGACGGATCGTGGTACAGCATCGAAGGAGGCATAGACCTGCAGCACACATTCCGCAACGTGAAAGAGCGGCTGCTCACCTTCTCGTATAAGATAAACAGCAACCCTATCAGCAGCGACTCCTTCAGCGACTACGACGACATGGAGGCCGCACCGGAATGGCAAGACTTCATCCGCCGCATGACCATACAGCGTAATGACGGCCAGCAGAGCACCACGGAGCACACCTTCCAGATCGACTACACCACACCCATCGCCAAGATACACACTCTGGAGACTGGCGTAAAGTACATCCTGCGCGACAACAAGTCGGAAAACGACCGCTACACCCGTCAGACTGAACAGACCGACTACACCTTTGACGAGAACTACAGTTCCCACTACAACCACCGCAACGACATCCTCGCCGGATACGTAGGCTACGGACTGAAGCTCAAAAAGGTGTCGGCACGTCTGGGTATGCGCTACGAGCACACCTTCCAGAACGTAGAATACAAGCTTGGACGGGGCGACGACTTCAGCAAGAACTTCGACGACTTCGTGCCTTCAGCCAGCATGGGCTATAAGCTCACCGACATGCAGAACATCAGACTGGGCTACAACATGCGCATCTACCGACCGGGTATATGGTTTCTCAACCCATACCTCGACGACAGCAATCCCAACAGCATATCGCAGGGCAACCCCAACCTGAACAGCGAAAAGAGCCACGAGCTAAACCTCAGCTACAACAACTTCTCGACCAAGCTAAACTTCAGCATCACTGCCGGCTTCTCGTTCACAAACAACAGAATAGAGAGATACGCATCGCTCATAAACGACAAAGACATAGCCGGCGTAGAGAACCCTACCGGCAAAAACGTGCTCTACACTACCTACCGCAACATCGGCAAGACACGGAGTGCAAACTTCAGCGGCTATCTCAGCTGGAACATAACATCGACGACCAACTTCTACACCAACGTATTCGGCGGATACACCTACTATAACGACGGGCACGGACAGAAAAACTCAGGATGGAACATAACGGGCTTCGGCGTATTGCAGCAGTCACTGCCCTGCGACTGGCGCATAAGCCTCGGCGCAAATGCATCGACACCTTGGATAACGCTGCAAGGCAAAGGCAGCAGTAATCTCTATTACAATATTAACGCCACCAAGAGTTTCATGAAAAAGCGGCTCTCTATATCGGCCTTCGCCAGTAATATCTTTTCCAAATACCGCAAACGTTCATCGTTTACGGAGAGCCTCAACTTCCGTCAAGACACCTGGAACAAATACTGCCAACGTTATTTCGGAATCAACGTGAGCTACCGTTTCGGCGAGCTGAAAGCCAGCGTAAAGAAGGTCGAACGCAGCATCAGCAACGATGACGTGAAGGGAGGCAACAGCAATGGACAAAGCAATTGATACAAGCGATTCACCGACTATCAATTAAAAGCGGATTCTAAAAATTTCCGCCCAAATACATACATTTTCCTGAGAAACGAGCTTGTTGTTCAGTTTCCGTCCTGCAAGGCATCGGTGGCATCCTGTAGCCAGTTGTTCACGCTGTCTCCTGAGCCTTCAGATATTTGTTGGCCACAAGAGTAAGAGAACAGCGCTTCATCTCGTCGTTGGGGAAGTCGAGAAGGAACGAGCTGCGCCGCCTGTTCTCTTTCTTGATGGCCAGATACCCGCTCTGGTAAATCATCGGCAGAAGACGCTCACGCCAGCCTTGTAGTCGGGAAAGGCACTCACAGGAGCAGGTTGAAAATCAATGCCACCAGAGCCACGGTCTTGTCCTTGTACTTGGGCGACTTGCTGACGAACACCGCTAACAAGAGCAACGACGAGGCAGCCCACGCGACCTTACCAACAACGCCTATGATCTCGCCCCAGGCATCGCCGAAGCTTGCCATATCCCCTTCGTAGTTGATGAAATAGGCCAGCAGGGTGAGGGCAATGGCGATGTTGTCCATCCGCTTGAAGTCGAACTTAACGTTGAATTCCAATTCGCCCGCACCTTTGGGCTTTGAATCTTTTTCCTCTGGTGCGCCAGAGCCGCCTTGGTCTGTCATCTCGTTTATCTGGCCGATTATCTCCTTGTTGGTGCGCTGCATCTTCGAAAGGACCTTATAGCCGCACACTATGCCTACCACTGCGCCGATTGATCCGCCGATGATTCCGGCCACCTCATCAATCTTGTCACTGGAGCATTTGGCGAATTCGATGTAAAACCAAACCATTAACACGACAATGAACATCATGCCAGCCCAGAACTGCGTCATCCTCACCTTAAGCATCTTCGCCAGCTTGACGCGTGTCTGTAGCAGGTTGGCCTTGTCCCAGTCGGAATCTTTCATCCGGTTCACAATATAGTCGCATACCGACGAGGCGACCACCCCCGCGACGAGGAAAAGGTAAAGGGCCAGCGATAAGTGCCAATGCAACGCCAACGCGCCCCATAAGAGACATGCCACCGGCACGCCTGCCACCATTTGCCACCACACGTAGCGGTGTATCCACGACATCTTGCGTTTCATCACCGAGCGGATGAGCTTGTCATCTACAATCGCCTGGCCGTTGAGTTTCTGCTTCAAGGTGTCAAACTGCAAGCGCATCTGCTCCAGTTCGTTGTTGTTTATCGTTGTTTCCATTGTAGTTAGTCGTTTTGATTGTTGTTCATTTTCTTTAATTCTTCACGTATGCGGACAAGCCTGACCGACACGTTCTTCGGAGTTATGCCCACTATCTGGGCTATCTCGTCATATGGCACGGCATCGAGCCACAGCAGGATGATAGCCCTGTCGAAAGGTCCCAGACGGGTAATGCGGTCATAGAGCATCTTCACCTGACGGGTGTCGGCATCGTTGTCATGGTAGAGGTCGATGTCCATCGACAGCGGGACGGTCTTCCGCCGCTTCTTCTTGCGGTCTATAGAGATACAGGTGTTGAGAGCCACGCGGTATATCCACGTCTTTATGTCGCTCTCGCCGTGAAAGCTCTGGTAGCCTTTCCATAGATTCACGAGCACATCCTGGAACATGTCGCCCACCTCGTCGTTGTCCTTAGAGAACATGTAGCACACGGTATAAATGGTGCTCTTATGCTGACGGATGGTCTCAGCGAATTGTTGTTCTGTTGTGTCCATTGTCTTTTTTCACGTTATGTTTCACTTTTTGTTTTTAAGAACGTTCTGCACGTTAGACGCAAAGGTATTCTAAAAACTACAGAATTAATCTTCTTTTTTATAAGATTTTCTTCAAAAATCAATTGAAGACACCTGCTTAAACAAAAAATAGGTTTAAAACGAAATAAAAACAGCAAATATTTCTTTATAACACATATTCTTTATACTTTTGCAATATAGAACAACAAAAGATTAGTTTTAATGACAAAAGTACAAATTTTAGGTCTTTTGCTCACATTCTGTCTTCCATCGGCAGCTGTCACAACCAATGCCGACGGCGACAACATTGTGGTTAAGACAAAGGACGGGAACAGTAATTTTCCGCTCAGTCAGACGACAAAAATTGAGTTTGGCAATGACGGCTTGACGTTTTACACCGCCGGAAACGCCACGACAGGCAAGAAATTCCAGTATGATGAAATCGAACACATAACGTTTGAGAACCAGACAAACGGCATTGCAACGACAGAAACACAAAGAGGAACGCTGAAGATGAGATCAGTCAACGGTGGAAAAGCCATTGCCGTGGAAGGGATGAAAGGCAGCGAGACAGTAGATATATACTCAATCGACGGCAGCAGCCAGATGAAAAAGGCCGGTTTCGACGGCGGACTGATAGATGTGTCACGGCTCGTTCCGGGTGTGTACATACTGAAGATAGGAAACCAAACGGTGAAATTCAACAAAAAATAAGACAAAGAAACGAACACAAGATGAAAAGATTTTTACTCAGCATAGTAATGGCCGCAACGACAATGGCCACAATGGCGCAAGCCTCATTGACGAAAAGCATGTTTGTACACCTGAAATCGGGAGCCACCACAGAGATTCCATGCGCAGACATCGACAGCATAACCTTCGGAGAAAGCAGCGGACAGAAGCCTGCTACTGAAATAAACGTGACGCACACCATGAACATATACTACGGCGACGCCTACGGCATAGGCAAAGGAGCCTATCTGGTGTGCCTGAGCGACGGCGAGATAACTCCCGAAGGACTGCCCACCGAGGTGGGACAGCACCTTTTAAGACTGCTGTTCATGGCTGACAAGTCGGACAACTACACCACCGCCACCATCGCCGACGGAACCTACAACCTGTCGTCTGACAGTACGACCGACAAAAGCCTGTACTCAGGCGAAAGCGTCTACCTCGTATGCACAGGCTATGACGACGACGGCAACGTGACAGGCTACCAGTACGACCTCGCCTCGGCACAGGCCACTGTAACGAACACGGACAACTTAACAACAAAAATAGAGGCGACAGTGACACTGAACAGTGAGGAAGACGAGACGCTGAAGTTCACCTACGACGGTCAGCTGAAGTTTGACAATGGCGACCCGACCACTTACGTACCACTCGACAAGGATGTAAGCCTGACAGACCTCAATGCCTCAGGACGCTACACGACAAGCAGCGACGAAAAATACGGCAACTACAGCGTGACATTCTACAACTGCGAGCTTGACGACGACGGATTTGTCGTCGGGGAAGGCAGCCTGATCAACTTCGAGATATTCACTCCCTACAGCAAGCACATGGACTTGTCGAAACTCGCCGGCACATACACGCCTGTTACCTTGACAAGCCCAGAAAGCTATACGGGCCATTTCATGGAAGGAACATGGTATCCCATATATGGCGACTTTTACAGTGCGATAGGAACATATTACACCTATTTTGACGAGAATGGCAGCAACACCTGCTACGGACTGGTGAAGGACGGCACGGTTACTGTAAGCGTGGATGGAGACAACGCCACGTTCACACTCGAAGGAACAACTCCCGAGGGTAAGAAAGTCAGCATGACAAGCACGGCCAACAAGAGCGCGATAAGCGATTTCACGCAAGACACAGCAGAAGCGTCCGCCAAGCCAAAGGTGAAATTCAACGGAACACGCCGTAAGGCCGCTGCAAAATCAAAGGTGTTCACACCGGTAAAACTGCGCTAAACCTGAGGCTTGGCCAGACCAAGCGACATCCGCTAGCATATAGGAGGACAAATATAGAAACAGAAATCCGCCCGCAACTCGCATTGAGTCGCGGGCGGATTTCTGTTTATTCAATAATCCGACAAAAAGGACAATTTTCTCACTGTGTCCTGATATGCCCCTTTTCACGTTCCGATATGCGGCATATTAGAACGTGAAACGCGGCATTCCAGACGATGAAATGCCGCGTTTTGCAATGTCATTTCAACCGTGTCTGTAATCGATTGATTATCAAGGGTGTTTCAGTAAGAGCAACGAAGGTTTATGGAGGACGGCATTTGTTCCGAAATAGAACAATCAATTTTGACACATATTCCCAATATACATTTGCAAATTCAAGGATAATAGTCTATCTTTGCAG
>CALBJK010000059.1 GCA_937892695.1 uncultured Prevotella sp. | reverse complement strand
GAGCCATCAGAAAGTATTTTTTCATTCTTACTTTGTTTTTTGTTCGTTATCCAAGTGTTATTGAGTCGTTCTGGAAATTTTCCTTCAAGCGTATTTTGTAAAACACGCCCCACTCTTACCTTACAATTTTATGTCCAGTTTCACAACAAACGTTCTCGGTGCAGCAATAGCCATAGGGCGGCTGCTGTATTCCTTGTTGAGCACATTGTTTATCATCAGTTGGAATGCTGCCCATTTCGTGGCCTGCACCCCGAAACGGAAGTCCATAGTGAAGACATCCTTGTTATGTTCGCGCCAATATGAAGCGAGACTCTCCCCATCGGTGTTTCCCATCACGATGTTGCGTATATAGTCCATCACGTCCGGACTCGTCTTCTGCCGTTCGTCCATGAAGAAGTAGTCGGTAGCCTCTACCTTGCTTCTCCAGTCTAAGTTGAACCCGATGTTCACACGCCGCCACAGAAAGTCGATCGTGCCCTTGAAGCTGTGCCGCGAACGGTATTTCAGATAAGGAGAGTTATTGCTCTTCTGTTTCATCTGGAGCGGGTCGGTATAGGCATCCTCCTCGGCGTTGCGTCGCTTGTAGTCGGCATCGCGCGGCTCGGTATATGTGTAGCCGATGTTGTAGACGAGTTTTGTCACCTTGTTGATGTCATATTCGCCCTGGGTCGACAGTTCCACACCGTATATCTGAGCCTTAGACACGTTGCTGAACTGTGCTCCAAGTCCGATATTTCCGGACAGAAGAGCCGACACGGCATCCTTAGTGCTGCGTATAGGAGTGTAATTCCCAGTATCGAACAATCCGATGTAGAACTCTATCATGTCGTTGTACTCGGTATAGAAACCTGCAATGTCGGCCACACCTTTCAGGCAGCCCCACTTATATCCTTGTTTTATTCCCAGTTCGGCGTTGATGCCTTTTTCGGGTTTCAGCTCATGGTTAGGAAAGAGCGACACACCTCCGATATCCTGCAGCAGGAACTTTTCGGTCAGCGAAGGATATCGGTAGCCCTGCCCGAAACTGGCACGCAGGAACGAGTACTGTCCGAACTGATAGTTCAGACCACCTCTGAGCACCGGTCGGAACGGAATCTTGCCGCCGAACAGCTTGGTTTCGGCCTCCTTGTAGAGGTCGTCTACACGATAGTATTCGGTACGCACGCCGGCCGACACGCTCAGCCTGTCCCAGAAACGCTGGTCATACTGCAGATAGAGGGCTGCGTTGTCGCTGTTGTGTACCTCGCCCATCACCGCACTGTTATAGCGCACGTGTTCGTAGGTCAGTCCGGCCGTGAGCCGTGCCCCTCCGTCAAACTTCTTTCCTATCTGGTAGTCGAGATAGTAGTCGTAGCTGTGGTCTACCTTTTCGGGTGTGCGCAGCCGCTCGGGGTTAAGCACCCCTGCTGTCCATTCGGTCAGCCCGGGCTTGCCCTGCCCCATGCCCGAAATCATGCTTCCGAGCTGAGGCGACAGTCCCGATACGGCATTGCCAAGCTGGGTGTAAGCCTCGCTGGGCAGGCCGTGAGCCATAAACCATGCTATCAGGTCGTTATAGTCAGCGGTCGTAGCTTTAGGGAAAATCTTCTCCAGACCCGTAAACGCGCCGTTTATAGCTCCGTAGAAGTCGCCTTGAAGAGCAGGCTGGACGAGCGGAAGCAGGAAGTCGGTCAGCCCCTGTCCTTGCGCCAGACCCAGTATTTTGTCTACATCAGTACCCATATTCCCGGCTATGTCGGCTATAGAGGGCATGGCCGTAGGCTTGTTTATGTTGTTGTTGCTGTAGTAGAAACGCGTCTTCAGCTTGTGGGTGATGCCGTGCTCCGGGTCGGTATAGTTGAGGAACGGCGCAAAGCTTATGTTGTTGGTCTCGCGTCCCATGTTCGTGTATGGCGACGGACGCAGAGCCTCTTTAGGCGAACGCCAGACAAGAAAGTCGGCAAACTTGTTGCTTATGAAGTCGAAGTTCAGTCCGTAGTTCAGGTATCGTCCTGCGAGGTCGGGCTGATGGTAGGTCAGATTGCCGCCCATGCGCAGCCGTTTGTTGTATCCCTGCTGACGGTAGCCTTCGTCGGTGAAGATGTTAATCGCTCCCGACACATCGAAGTTTCCTATACGGCGGCTGTGCGAAATGTCGAAGCCTTCATATATCGGACCGCGCACTCCGCTGAACAGACTGTTTCTCAACAAGGGAGTGACAGGATATTTTCCGTCTTTCCAGAAATCCTTCTGTGCCCACGCATAACCCGCGTTGTCATAATCGTCGTATATGCCCACGTAAGTGCTGAAGTGGGTTTTCGGCACAAGTCCCGGGCGGGCGGTCCTTACGTTTATTATACCGTTCAAGGCCGATGAACCGTACAGCACGCTCGAAGCACCCTTTATCACTTCTACCTGGTCAATGTTCTCTATCGGAACTGTGTTCCAGTTTATCGATCCGTCCTGCGGATTGAGCGTGCTCATACCGTCTACCAGAACCTGACTACGCGCTCCTGTACCGTATGTCCATCCGCCTCCGCCACGTATGGATGGCTGGTTGTCCACCACGTCTACTCCCGGCAGAGTCTTCAGTGTCGATGTAATGTCGGTCGGTGCCTGACGCTGCACTTCCTGCGGACTGAGCACGCTCATCGACATGGTAACGTCGGAGAGTTTCTGCTCGAAACGTCCCGCACTAACGACCACCTCCTGCATCATCTTCGTGCTCTCTTTCATGTATATGTCCTTGGTGAGCACTTCGCGCTGGTTTATGACTATTGGCATAAGCACGTCGTCGTAACCGACGTAGGTGACGACGATGTCCACACCGCCCTCCGGCACCTTCAATTCGTAAGCACCGTTTATGTCGGTTATCGCCTTCAGTCCGCCCTTGAGCTTGTACGACACCACTGCCCCCATGAGGGGTTCGTTTGTCTTGGCATCATATATGTGGCCTTTGAGCGTCTGCGCATCAACCGTTGCCGACGTGACAAGCATCAGCGAACTGACCATCACGGCTTTGATAGTTACACTTTGTTTCATTCTGTTTGTCATTATTAACCGTGTGCAAAGTTAGCCATTAAAGTTGAGCGGAGCAAATGCGCAATTGATTTTATTGTCTCGCTTTCAGTTCGTAACCTCTTTTTTCAAACATTTTCGTGTCAGAATTTCCACACTAAAAGACCGCAAAACAAAGGTTAACAAACATAAAAATCGTGTTCGTCAAGCCATCTGGCCGGGTCGTTTTTATGAAATGCCGCATTTCACAGTCTAATATGCCGCATTTCATGTTGCCAAATGCCGCATTTCGCATCGTAAAGTGGCCTGTTTTTCATCTTAAAATATGCTGTTTTCGAGTCGATTTTGTATTTTTATGCAGAATAATTACCGTTTTATGTCGGTCTTATTTCGCAACCATCTGATTATCAGCACACTCTATTTTAAGTCTAAAATCCACATTTCTTGCGATTTTTATGTCCGGAGGCACATTTGCTGAAAAATTCGCGAGTTTTGACGGCCTTGTTTTACACAGATTTGCATTTTCTTAGTCCGCAAAAAGCAAAAAACGTCCAAAACGGTTACATATTGAAACCTCTCCTGCCAGAAGCATATTTTTGCATAACAAGTAGGGAAGCACGGCTCGTGCGTCCGCAAACGGTGCTAACATACTTCCGAAGTAGATGTAATCAGCAAGCGACACAGTGAACGCTAAGGGAATTGGGGAAGCTAAATCGTCAGCCTTCGGCCTCAGGGTTAAAATTTCACACTTCCACAATATTATATTACGCGAAGTCCTGACTTCCAAGATTATTTCACTGAAGTTTCCCACCCTTAGAAAGATGGCATAAAATAACAGTTTCTCAAAAATA
>CALBJK010000058.1 GCA_937892695.1 uncultured Prevotella sp. | reverse complement strand
TAGTTGCCGACTGTAACCAATGCATATTTTATATCCTCTGCATGGCTCATCATTTCGTTCTGCTGTTCCAGTTCCTGCTGCTCGCCATCAGTCAGTCGGGCTTCTTCCAGTTCGTTCTGCTGAAAACGCAGAAAATCTACATTCTCCTGATTTTTCCGATTCTCTTCGCGGAGTGTTTCGAGTTCTTTGTTCGCCGTCTTATATGCAGTGAAGTCGGAACGGTATCGGTCGAGCAAGACCTTGTTATTGGCCATGAGGTCGACAACGCTCAGTTGAAAGTCTTCGTTATTTAGCATGAGATTTTGGTGCTGGCTGTGTACGTCTACGAGTTGTTCGCCAAGATGTCGCAGTGTGGTCAGCACAACAGGGGTGTCGTTGACGAATGCCCGGCTCTTGCCGTTGGCATTGACTTCTCTACGGAGAATGCATTCTTCGGGATCGTAGTCTATGTCATTCTCTTCGAAGAAAGCTTTTAGGAACGGCTGTCTGGCAAAGCTAAATGTCGCTTCGATGACACATTTATTGCTTCCGGCTTTTACTTGTTTGGCATCTGCCCTGTTTCCCAAGAGTAGTCCGATAGCTCCGATGATGATGCTTTTGCCAGCACCGGTTTCACCCGTTATCACCGAAAAGCCTTCGTGAAAGTCGATGTCTAATCGGTCGATAAGCGTGAAGTTGCTGATATTTAGATGTTTGAGCATATTGTCTTTTGCGATTCTATGAATTTTGTTTTAACCATAATCCTTATTCTTTTATTTTCTCCCAAGCGTTATTCTGGCTCGCATTAATGGAAAACAAAATATCATATACGGTTTCCTTTTCTTTCTGTGTGCCCTTACCCTTATAGATGTTGGCCAGTTCGTCTCTTTTGTAGTCGGTCCATATTTGAGGAAGTAAACTCATTGGCTTGTCATCGTGGCATTTCTTTAGGTCGTTTTCGAGAGCTGTAGTAATGTTTGTACGACCGCGTTCGGCGTTGTTGGCCATTTCGTCTAGTCCATTACGGTAATAGTCGTATTGTAGCTGTCGGAACGGTTTCATACCGCTGTCTAGGTAGTCATTGATTATGGCGAAGCGGTTGCGGTCGCTGTCAAACGATTTCCATCCCGTATAGTTAAGATTCTGGCTGTTGTTGGCTATATTCATACAGCGTTGAAGTACATCTTCGCCCCCCATCGGAGCGAAGGTGTCGAGGTTCAGGCCGATGATGAGATAGGCGTAGTAGGCCAAGAGAGCCGTCAGCTGGTTGTCAATGTTCTCTTCGTTGAACTGGAGCTGGCTGAACTGTGCGTAGTCGAAATTGAAGTCGTTGTCGGTATTGTTGTAGATTGTCGTCGTGTAGGACGAATTGTAAACAGGACGGTTGGCCTGAATAAGAGCCTTACATGTGAAGACATTCGAGGTGTTGTCGTATTTTGTGACTGTAATGTTAAAGTTGCACGTGATGCGTTCGTTCTTCTGGAATTGCAGGTTTGTCCATTGGCGTTCGTTTATGAACTGTGTCACGTTTTTCTCTAAATCCTCAAATACGCTTGCGTCCGTACCCTGTATTTGGTTGTGGTTTATTGTCACCTTGGCGTTAAGCTCCTGAGCGGCAATGTCGGTGGATCCAATGCATAGAACGGCATGTAACAGTGCGAGAGCCTTCACAAATCTTGACATTTTCTACTTCTCTTTATTGATGAATTGTTCGAGTCGGTCGACAATATCTATAGCAACCTCGGCCTTTGTTTTCTTGTCGAAACATTCTTTATCGTTTCTGGTGATGATTTCAATTTGGTTGTAGTCGGAATTGAAGCATGTTCCTTTATTTTTCATGCTGTTCATCACTATGAAGTCGGCATTTTTGCTTATCAGCTTTGACTTTGCGTATGCCTCTTCTTCGTTTGTTTCAAGAGCGAATGCGACCAGTGTCTGACCCTTGCGCTTGGCACGTCCCAATGCAGCTGCGATGTCTTCAGTTGATTCCAAAGTCAATGTCAGACCTGTAGGCGTATGTTTAATCTTTGAGTCTGCAACTTTCTTGGGACGGAAATCGGCTACTGCTGCCGTTAGGATTGCTGCGTCGCAGTCATTGAATCTTGATGTAACTTCGTTATACATTTGGCTGCAACTTTCCACGTTGATGCGACTGACAAGAGATGGACATTGCAGATGGACTGGTCCGGATATAAGAGTCACGTCGGCTCCTCTTTTCGAGCATTCCGCTGCAATGGCATACCCCATTTTCCCACTCGAATAGTTGCCGATGAACCGCACTGGGTCAATCTTCTCGTAGGTAGGTCCGGCTGTGATGAGAATTTTTTTTCCTGACAATGATTTCCATTTAGAGAAGAAGTCGTCCAACGTCTTTACGATGATGTCAGGATCTTCCATGCGTCCTTTGCCTTCGAGTCCGCTTGCGAGGAAACCGCTTTCTGGTTCGATGACTGTGTTACCGAACCGTTTTAGAGTCTCGATGTTGTGTTGCGTTGACGGATGTGCGTACATGTCAAGATCCATGGCAGGTGCTATGAAGACCGGAGCTTTCATTGAAAGATAAGTTGTCACGAGCATATTGTCGGCAATGCCGTTTGCCATCTTGCCAAGCGTTGAGGCTGTGCATGGAGCTATCACCATCGCATCGGCCCATATTCCTAAGTCGACGTGTGAATGCCAGGTGCCGTCACGGTGCGAAAAGAAATCTGACACTACAGGCTTTCGTGTAAGTGTGGAGAGTGTGACCGGAGTAATGAATTCTTTGCCTGACGGAGTGATGACAACTTGCACCTCGGCACCGTTTTTTATCAAACCTCGTATCATATAACAAGCTTTGTATGCAGCGATAGAACCGGTTATTCCGACAACAATCTTCTTTCCTTTTAGCATACGCGTCTTTTATTTTTTCTTGTTGAATTCTCTCAACCGGATACGTGTAAGCACCTGTTTTGTATTATAGGTGAAGTCGTTGCCCAGCATCCAACTGAAATACCCTGGGTCTCGTCTCAGCACTTCGGTTACGTCCCATCCTTTGTATTTGCCGAAGTTGAAGACCTCATGCTTCAGTGCATTTCCTTTTTCATCGAGAATCGGCTTTCCACTATTGTCTGTCATTTCCTTCCAGATAATGCGTCCTGCAAAGTCGACGTTATCATTATTTTTAGAAAATTCGGCAAGCTTGTCCATATTGTTTTCAAGGCAGCGGTCTGGCTCGGTCTGTACTTCAGGGTTGTACTTATCGAGTTCTCCCATCAGCACACGATAAGTGGCTTCGGTGTCTTGGTCGGCCCTGTGGGCTTCGAAATCGTCTTCCATCTTATGCCCGCAATAAAACTTGTATGCTGCTGCAAGGTTGCGGCGTTCCATCTTATGGAAGATTGTTTGTGCATCAATCAGACGACTGTGGGAGAAGTCGAAATCTATGCCTGAACGAAGAAACTCTTCTGCAAGCATCGGTACATCGAAGTGGTTTGAGTTGAAACCGGCAAAATCGCATCCTTCAAATTTTTTAGACAAGGATGTAGCTACCTCTTTGAATGTGGGCTTGTTCTTGACATCTTGATTTGAGATGCCGGTCAGTACTGTCACTTCTGCCGGTATTTCCTTTTCTGGGTTGACGAAGATGTTCTCACGTTCTTCTTTTCCGTCAGGGTAGACCTTAATATAGGAAATTTGTATTATCCGGTCTTTTACGAGATCAAGCCCTGTTGTTTCCAAATCGAAAACAATCAGGGGTCTAGACAAATTTAGCTTCATTTCAGTCGTTCAGTAACATTGGCATGATTAGCATCAACACATCTTCATTCTCCGGTTGTGTCGTAGGTACTATTACTCCCGCACGGCTTGGGTCGGCCAGACGCATGGTTATTTCTTCGCTGTCTATGTTTGACAAAATATCGTAGAGTGAGCTGCCTTTAAAGCCTATGTCCATGCGGTTTCCGCTGTAATCACATACGATGTTTTCTTTTGCGCTTGTCGCGAAGTCGACATCTTCGGATATCAATGCAAGATTGCCGTCTTCAAGGTGCAGACGTATTAGCTGGCTGCTTTCGCTGGCGAAAGGTATTACTCTGCGCAGGGCTCCCATGAATCCTTTACGGTCTACAGTAAGACAGTTAGGATTATCTGTCGGTATGACTGAGGCATAGTTGGGATAGCGTCCTTCGATGAGACGACAAGATAATATTCCGCTTTCATATCTTACTTCTGCACTGTTTTCCGAAAATATGACAGTGACATCACCTGCGCTTTTGCTTAGAACACTTTTTAATAATGTTGCCGGTTTCTTTGGTAAGATGAATGATGCTGGTTGGTTGTCCTTTACAATAAGATTCTTGCTTCTTACCAATTTGTGTCCGTCGGTTGCCACTACCGTCATGCATTCTTCGGTTATGTCGAAGAAAATACCGTTCATTACAGGATGCAGCTCGTCTTGGGCTGTAGCGAATTGTGAACGGGAAATCTCATCGAAAAGCATCCCGCCATTCATCGTTATAGAAGTAGCATTGTCAGGCATAGGACGTGATTTCGGATATTCCTCAGCATTTTGAGCTGAAAGATTGTAATGTCCGTTTTGGTATATTATCTCAATGCTACGGTTGTTGGTGTCAACATTAAATATAAGAGGTTGCTCCGGCAATTCTTTTACAGCTTCAAGTATGGTTCGGCTAGTTACAGCAAATGCGCCGTCATTGTCCGACTCTTCAAGCTCTATTTTTATAGTCATGACATTTTCACTGTCGCTGGCTGTTACTGTGAGGACATTGCCAGTCACCTCAAAGAGGAAACAGTCAAGTATGGTTATTGAACTTTTATTGCTGATAGCTCTTGACAGAATTTGCAGCTTGCCATTGAGGGAGCTGCTTGATAATGTAAATCTCATCAGTATTGTTTTAATTTTAATTAGGTACAAAAATACAAAAAAGCCTTTGGGCGGACAAAAAAACATTTGAAAAGTTTCCCCTTTTAAAACTATTTTATTAATTTCGCACAGTTAAAAGGAAACCAACTTAATACAAGTTTGCAAACAATATGGAAATAACAGGAAAAATTATTGCTGCGCTCGAACCGAGAAAAGGAACATCTGCACGCACAGGAAGTCCTTGGATGACTCAGGATTATGTGCTTGAAACTCATGATCAATACCCCAGAAAGCTCTGTTTCAATGTTTTTGGTGAGGAAAAAATCAAGCAGTTTAATATACAGGTAGGGGAAGAACTGACGGTATCTTTCGACATCGATGCCCATGAATATCAGGGCCGGTGGTTTAATAGTATTAGGGCTTGGGCGGTGAACCGTAATGTACAACAGACGGCCCAGCCAGCTCAACCGGTAGGTGCACCTGCAGTACAAAACGATCCATTCGGATCAGATAATGGAAAAGCAAGTGATTCGCAATCGACAGATTTCGGTGGTGGTAGTGTGGAAAGCGGAGACGATCTTCCTTTCTGATTTTGAAAAATACTAAAGTCTGCCTCATGCAAGTAGCATTCATCGATGTTTACTTGCATGAGGCAGACTTTTTTGTTGATAAACTATAGAGTATTGAATGTAAGATTTCCTGAAACAAGAATATTCCCTACAGTTTGAGAATGCTGAGTTACTGCTCTATTATTCCGGCTTTTAACCATTCATCCATAATTGTTTCAGCATCATTATGTGAAGTAGGACAGTCAACTTCATATTCCTTTTGTAATAATAGAGACAGGGTTTCAGCATTGAATTCTATGTTCTGTATGTTGTTCCATAGAAATGCTGCACTTTCGTTCATACTTATGATTTTGCTGAAGTCTGTATTTTCAGCATCATCTGCAATGATGACGTTTTCTCCACAAATTTCTTTTAAGTAGTAACCTTTCTTTGTTTTCATTATCAGTTTCTATATTTTTGCTTTTTTTTTTATTCTTCGCAGACATAATAATAGTAATATGCGGATGCGGTAGGCTTTTGTCCAAACATACGAATAAATTCGCAATTTGGTGCTGTTCATAGAACGCAAAGTCTGACCACTGCTGTAAAATCCAACCGCCTTACCTTTTATGTCGTTGTATGAACACTGTTCTGGTGTGATATTTGCATCTCCTAATAGTAAAATTTTGTTTGGGCTTTTCTTTATGATGCGATGTAATACATAACGATGACTCGGTATGTAAGCGAGAACGATGTCGCCGATATTTATTTCTGTTGGTTTGGATATGAGAATCTTGTCTCTCCCTCCTTTTAGCAAAGGTCGCATGCTGTTACCTCTTACTGGCAGTGTAACGGTATGTCCGTTATTGAGGAGTTTCACTATTTCTGGAACAAATTTGTCTGACGGATATTCCATAACATCATTTTATCTGGCAATTTGTTCATGGCATAGTATGGCTGCGTCCTTGTCTGGCATGCAATGTAGCTCGTAGAACGGAATATTTGTAGCAATGACATTTGTGGCGCTTTCTATTGATTTCCATACTTCATTGCTGAATTTTGCAACTGATGCCGATTCTACTAATATCTTAAAAGCATTAAGTCCGGCTGTCTTTTTTATGTAATTAGATGATGACCTGCAAATTTTTACAATTGCTGCAAGTTCTGCCTTTTTGTTGTTATAGCAATGCGTTTTTCCACTCCACGGTGAACCATAAATGTTTATTTTCTGGTTTTCTATCTTTATAATAGGGTTGTCGTCGTTGAGAAGCTCGCTATTCTTTACATATTGACACCATAAAGAAGTATGGGTGCTCTTTCCAACACCACTTTTTGCGACAAAGGCGTAACCTTTTCCATTAATCATAATCGTTGACGAATGGATTATTATTGCCTGATAGAATGAACCACGACAAGCAAAGGCTAACATTAAGGCGTTATTCAAGCCGTATGAACGGTTGGCAAAATCTCCATGAAGATAGCATTGCCAATCAGTGAACTCTTCGTTAGTAAGCAATGTGCAGCACTTTTCATTAACAGTGTTATGTATTTTAAAAATGAGGTGATTGGTATCTTTTCTATAGAGCACAATATTTCCATTTCCGGTGTCGTATGTCTTGCTTATTCCGATTGGTTCTGATGGCTCATTTGAAGAATTATCGTTGATATATAGTTTGAATATCTGATTAGATATGATATTCTCTGTTCTGAATTTCTGAAAAGACGGTAACAACTTGATACTGTCATGTTGTGATTGACTACAGAAATAAATAGAAAAGGGAAGGTCGGCGATACGGAAACTATAAATGACAGACATTATGTGTCACTCCTTCCTTTCGCTTTCGTCTGGAATTATCGGCCTGAATAAAAATTCATTATCTGGTATGAACTTGACCGTATATTGCCCCTTTGAAGCATACCTTTTCTTCAATGTTTCATATTTTTTTTCTATATCCTTGCGCTTCTTTGCATAAACTGTTATACATGTCGGGTATGCACTACCATGTTTTTTCATATAGTCGCGCAGTTGGTATGAGTAGTTTTCTCGGCTATAAAGAAATCCTGTTTTCGAATCTGTCCATGCTGTGTCAACTTTCTGTATCCCCGTAAAATAGACTGTGGAATCGTTGAATGAGGCTGCGAATCCGTACATGAAAAGGGTTGTCGGTTTATTTATAGCTAATGAAGACATTGGAACTAAAGCCAATGCTAATAACAATAGTTTATGCATCTTTTTTCCCATCTTATTTATGTATTTTATTGCCCTAAATAAGCTTTTAATATTTTACTTTTTGTATTGTGCCTTAATTTTCTTATTGCTTTCTCCTTTATTTGCCTGACACGTTCCCTTGTAAGACCATATTTCATCCCTATTTCAGCCATTGTCATTTCAGGGCAGTTAATGCCATAGAAATTCTTAACGACAAATTTTTCCCTATCATTGAGACATTGAAGTGCTCTGGAAATTTCATCCCTTAACGACTCTAAAACTAATCCTCTGTCAGTATTGGGTGAATCGGTATTTGGTAGAATATCTATCAGGCTGTTGTTGTCGCCTTCGGCAAGCGGGGCATCTACAGATACTTGTTTGCCTGAATACTTTATTGCATCAGAAATCTTATCTTCTGGAATATTTGTCTTGTCGGACAATTC
>CALBJK010000057.1 GCA_937892695.1 uncultured Prevotella sp. | reverse complement strand
GCCCTTGCTTTTGCTGAAACGTGTCGGAACGTCCTCTATGAAGTCCGTCACCCAGAACGTCGTGTTCACTATCTTGCTCTGGGTCGTCTCCTCACAGTTGAAGCTCCGGCTGTTCTCGTCCCTCGGGATGTTCAAGAAGCTCAAGCTCCCGTCATCATTTCTTTCTTCCATACAATTAACAATAACTAATCACTAATAACTAAAAACTTAAAACCTTGAAAAGCCTCAACCCCTGTATCCGCCCTCACGGGGGCGGAACAGGGGGCGTGCCGCTGCCGTCCTACGCCGTCGCGAAAAAGCAAAGGCGAGACCCGAAATACGGATTCGAATTCGAGGGGGCGTAAGCCGAATAGGCGAAGGCGAAGCCCGCAGACGAGCCGCTGAACGCCGAGCCGCCGAACAGAACCCCACGCACTTCAACTGCCGTGTTTTTGACGTTAACCGAGTGGTTGTCGCAGAAGTACGTAGAGGAACTGCCGCCCGTACATGTCTTGGGAAGGATGTAGCCTTTGTCGCCGAAGAGTATCTCCTTTACAAAGCCGCCTTCGCGATCCTCGTTGCCGATGTGGTTGTAGCCGTCGACAGGCGTGTCCGCAAACTTCGCGGGGTCTTCGCACACCAGCACGCGGCTCAGTCCGTTGCCGCCGTTCTCCTCCGTCGGGTTCACCTCCACCAGTATGCCGTCTGTCTTTTCCCAGACGTGCCCGAAGGGGTTCTCTATCCCACGGTAGCGCGGCACGCTCACCTTCTTCCCGTCCTCGCCGTATTCCGTCGGCATGGTGTAGTCCTTCACCCCCGTGCCGTTGCCCAGCTCGTCGGTGTAGCCGCAGCGGATTACCGGATACGTGCCGTTCAGAGTGTTCCACTTGCTCCAGTCCAGCGTCGTCACGCCGTCGCCCAGACCGCCCTGGCGGTAGCCCTCGGCGGTAGGCTCGCCGTTGTAGGGGGCCTGACTGTTCAGCGTGGCGTATTCTGTCACGAACAGCCAGTACAGGTCGGCGTACAACGTGTAAGGCATCGCGTTCCATTCCGTACTGCCGGTCTTGCGGGCACGGGCGTAGTTTCGGAATGACGCAAGGCTGAGACCCGTCGCCGGCATTCCCAGCTGTGTCTTCGCCGTGCCGTCTGTCTTGGAGTCGTTGTTGCCGCCGCGATACTGGGCGGTGGTGTTCTTCACCGAGCACAGCTTGTTGTTCGTGCGGTCCACAGCCGCCTCATACGCCCCCACATAGTACTTCTGTACATGCGTGTATCCTTGCAGCTCCACCGCCGAAGTCCTCACGCGCAGCTTGCCCGCCACCGTCTCGAACTTCATCCAGTGTTCCGGGACCTCCACCATCACCTGCCCCTTCGTGCCGTCGAGCGTCGAACCCACCCAGCTGTCCGAAGGCAGGTAAGCCGCCACGGTGCCGTCGTCGGACAGCAGGCACCCGCGCATCTTCGACTGCACCGGGAGCGAGCGGTGAAGCTCCGCGTTGCCGATGCGCGCCAGGTCGGGCGACGACACCGAGGGGTCTATCTCCACGCCGTAGCTGTTCGAGTCCTCGGACGACAGCATGTTGATGCTCTTGCCCAGATTGTCCGGGCTGATGCGTTTCAGACTGCCGCCCGTCTCCACCAGAACGGTGTCCTTCTGCTGTACGGTCGTAATCTCCTCCACCGTACCGATGTTCTTGTTTGCCATTTTCCTTTTTCCTTTCTTTTTTTATTCTAAATTCAACATTCAACAATCTATTCACAATGTGGTATGTGCCATCCAGCGTGTAGAGACGCCACTCCGGTGCGTCTCCCAAGCGGATTTCCGACCACGAACGCCACTCCGGTGCGTCTCCCCTACACCCTCAACTCTCCTACCGCCCTTATACGCGTCCCCTTCTTGCTCGCCGTGAACGTGAACTTCGTGCCGTAGGGCGACGTGCCCGGGTTCCCGAGGTCGTTCTCCTCGGCGTTGAAGCCCAGCGCTATCTCCCCGGCGAATGCCTTCGCCTTGTCCTTCTGGCCCCATGCCGTGTCCTCGGCATTGTCGCCGCTGTCACGGCTCACCGACCACCGCCAGCCCAGGGTCGTGTCCACGTCCTCCGTACCGTGCACCACGCTGCATGACACGTTCACGGTCTCGCCCCAGTCCACGGTCGTCTGGCCGTCAATGTCTATGCGCATCCCGTAGCCCACCAGTGGCGTGAGGTTGCGCCACTGCCCGCTCTCCGCCGAAGGCTCGTCGGTCGCCGTCTGCCCTTCCGGCACTATGCACAGCCATTCCGTACCCTCGTGGTCCACGATGTCGTAGTACGTATACGGGGGCTGCGCGTTCTCGACCCACTGCCCCCGGTAGTTCTGCACGGGCAGCGCGCTGCCGTCCGTCTGTATCCACTGGAACGACTTGCTCGCGAACCTCACGCCCCCGGGGCCTATCTCGAACACCGACCTGCCCTCGTGGCTGTACGTGTACACGTTCTTGAAGCCCGCAATCCTCGGGGCGCCCGCCCCGTTAGTCTCCAGCATCAGCACGTTCTGCCGCTCGGTGTCAGTGCGGTTGCCGTCAAGCACCAGCACGTCGCCCTCCGCCGGGATGTCGTTCTCCGCAGCCGGGTCGCAGTCTTCAGCCGACAGCACTATCCATCCGAACTTGCGTCCGTCGTACAGGACGTGGCCTTCGCCGTCGGTCAGCTGCTCGTCCTCAGTGCCCACCTCCGTCACTCTCCGCCAGTAGTAGCGGTTGGCCGCGTCCTCGTATGTGCCGGGCTTCTTTATGTTGAACGTCTGGCACTTCGCCTGGTCGTCAACCCTCCATAGATTCATCGTCGCCGTCGTGCCGTCGTCCTGCATAAGCCAGCACTTCCAGCCCAGAAGCACGCCCTCCTTGTCCCTCACCTCGTCGGCGCGCATCACGGTGCCGCCGCTCGGCGACAGCACTATGTTGCCCCCGGCGTAGCTGAGCTTCCGTATCTCCAGCTCGTGGAACACGGCCTTGCCCCACACCTCCAGAGCCGTCAGGTACATCTTGTACTTGCCGCCCTCCTTCACCAGTCCGAAACCCGACTGCTCCGCCGTCGAGAACAGAAGCGACCTTATGTCCTCCAGCACAGCGCCGCCGTCCGAACCTATACCGTAACCCGCACTGCCGAGAACAATCTGTTTCAGAACCGTGAGAGTATCCTTGAATGTGACCTTGCCGTTGAACACGTCGTCACCGTCCGACTCTATCCCCTTATTGAATTTTATCCGGCCTTCCGCCGTATCGTCGTGCTTGCGGCTCAGATACTCTTCACGAAACGGACTGTCCGAAGACAGGTCGTAGGCCGTATCGGCATACGCCGACTTGTCGGCATATCCGGCGCGGTCGGCATATCCGGCACTGTCTGCCCTGTCTGCCCGTGAGGCATGATCGGCCTCAGCCGTCTTTTCAAGAATGACGGTCTTCAGGGAAGAGGAGGAAGAGGATCCCTTCTTCGGTCTTGGTATGAGTTTTACATCTATCATCTTTCACTGCTGTTATTATCCACGGACTGCTGTTTTCCCCAAGTCTCTTTCAGTCTGAGCCGTGCCGTACCCGACATCAGGTCGTGGCCTACGGATATGGGGTACATCCACTTGCCGACAGCCGGGTGTCGGAACAGAGAGAAGAAAAGGGGCGTGTCCGCACCGTTGTCGCGTAAGGACAATTCCATCTCCAGACGGGGTTCATGGCATTCCGTGTAATGGGCATCGACATAAATCTGTTCAGGCTTGGCCTGCTGTCCCGAGATGGTGTCGTAGACGGAGAGCACACCCAGACGGGTGTCTGACCTAACCGGGGTGGACAGATTCACGCCACTCCGGACACCCAGACGCGCACATTCGGCGGCGGTCAGGGCCGAGCTTACCTTCATCTCTATGTCGTCCTTCACGTTGAGGAAGTCTTCGTCGGTGTCGCTCATGTACACCACGTCGTTGTCGCCCGTCAGCTGTTCGTTGCCGCCGTTGTCGCTCATTATTTCTATCTTCAGGTCTTTTACCACTATGTTCGATACATGGGCAAGCAACGGGACACTGCTGTCAGACCATTTCGCGCTGCGGAACCATGTCTTGTGGCGGCGCGTCACGTTGCCCCATACGGTGTTCACAGCACCGAGGATGCGGAACGTCACGCTCCCCGACACACGGTCCGACGCCTTCACCGGTATGGCCGTGCCCGATGCGTCGATGCCATACTTGTAGTAATCGGTGTTGTCCTGTATGTCATATTCCTGACCCACGAGGCTGTCGCCTATCTTGGGGTCGAAACCGAGGGTGAACGACTGCAGGTAGTATTCGTCGTCGTCGGCACACTGCTCACGGCTCTTGAACTCAGCCCAACGGAAGGATGACGGTGCTCCGTCGCCGCCCGGCTCCTCTATCACGCATTTGTCGCCCACTATCAGCTGACAGGCCAGAACCGCTACCTTCGACACCGTGTCCGAACTGTCGCCGATGGCCGAATACTGGAACTTGTACTGCCCCGATGCCTCGCCCGAATAGGGCACGAGACCCTTAACCTCGGTCGGGACGAAACCGCCCGTAGGCGGATTAAAAGGGTCTTCGCCGTTGTTGTGGAACATGGTCATGCCGTCGTAGAACGGAGGGGTCGTTATCGGCTCCAGACTTCCCGGGAAGGAGTATGAGGCGTAACGGTAGAAATAGGTACGGGTGTAGTAACGTGCCTCTGCCGAGAAGTATTCAGCAGGATTCAGGAACGGAAGGGGCGAGGCCAGAAGGTACATCGTGCTGAACGGGGCGCTCGTCTCCATGAGGGGGTTCAGGACCATACGTCCGGTAATGACTATGTAGTTGGTGATGTCGTCACTGGCCGGAGACAGGCTGCCGCCGCCCGAACCGCCCGTGTACTCGGCCACCGGAGAGGCCGCCACAAGCGAAGAGCTGTCCGGAAAGGGATTGGTGTCGTCGCCGTTGCCGTTGACCGACACTACCAGCATGTCTGTCAGCTCGGGCTTGTCCGAGGGCGAGTTGTCGCTGCGGTTGGTCTCGACGCGCCGTTTGCCCATCGACAGCAGACACGCTCCCGTATGGCTGCCAAGCCAGTCGGGCAGCTCGTTCTGGTCGTACTCCGTGCGGCATTTCTCGGCATAAAGCTCGCCGCCCGTCTCATGGTCGGGGAATTTCCACCCGGGGTTGCGTTTCAGGCGTATGTACCACTCGTTGCGGTAGCTGTCGCCCTTGGTGGCGTGGTCGTGCACAGCCGAGTAGATATCTTTCAGACCTTGGTCGCTGGCCTTGGCCGAAAACTCTATGCAGTAACGCTGCGACCTGCCGTAAACGCCGATGAGGCTGTCCGACGACAAGGGGCTTTCGACGGCAGTGTCGTCCGACGCTATGTCACATTTCAAGACGATGCGGTTGTACACGTCGCCTATACTGATGTTGGCGTCGGTGCCGTAGACGTTGGACAGACTTATCTCGTGTTCCTCACGCCGCATCGTCGTAACAGCGTCTGAACCGTACACAGACCATTCCGTCTGTCCGGCGCCCGACGCGGAGGCAGGGCTGCGGCTCACCGTCGGCCAAGAGAAGACATAGAACTTCAGACCTTCCTGCAATATGTGAAGGTCAAGATATTTCAGCAGTTCGCCTACCACGGTGTCTTCTGTCCACGTGTCGTCCTCCTCGCCGCCGAGGAACAGGCGTTCCGATACCGTCAGCTTGTCAAGTACCGACAAACCGCCGTCAGTGACGGTAAGCAGCTTGCTCCCGTCGTAGAGCAATGACGGCTTGCCGCCGTCGCGGATGTCTATGCCCGCAGCCGCGTCCAGAACACATTCCTTTATTATGTCGAGGAAACTGCGGAGCGATGCCGACGACTTCACCGATGTATATGAGACACCTCCGCTGCCTATACCACGGTAGTTCGAGTATTGCAGCGACGACAGCACGTCGATGCACGACAGCTCCAGCTCGTCTTCGGCCTCTGCAAAGGACTGCGAGTAGGCCAAAGGCTCGATGTAGCCGCCGAACAGGAGCCTGTCTCCACGATAGATGCTCACTACAGCCTCACGCGCCGAACGACAGAACAAGTCGGGAAGATACGTCCGGCAAAGCAGACGCACCGCAGCCGAGCGGCGAAGGAGAACGTCGAAGGTGTCGTTGGTCTCGCCGCTTATCTCAACAGGATTGTCGGCGGTAAAAGACAAGACCGATTCCTCCGAACCTATTTCAAGCTCCTTGCTGCGGTCGCCGCGCGTGAGGATGTGGACCTCTATGCGGTCGCCAGACGTGTTGATGAAACTGCCGTGTATGTACATGTCTTCAATTCATTATTTTTCAGAATTAGCCCAGATAGGTGCGACGGCCAGACTTACCGGCTATTCTGGTGTAGTTGGATGCCGAGGCCACCAGATCTTTGCCTTGCAGCCGGAAGTCGCCGTGTATCTGCACCGGCCGACGGTCTATCATGCTGCCGAGGCTTGCCACGTCGAGAGTGACGGGCTGCATGGTGCGCTGTGGCAGCGTGACTGGCTGCACCGCCCCGCTCAGCAGGGCGAGCAGACGCTGCTGCTGGCTCTTGTTCAGAATCATCTCGCCGCTGTTCACACGTGCTATCAGACGGTCGCCCGTGGGCGAGTTGCCGCCGACGATGCCGCCCGTGGCGAAGCTGCCCACAACACTTGTGATAGTGGCTATTACCGCCAATACCGCCGCAACTCCTGCCGCAATGGCTGCGATGTTGGCAGGAAAAGGCAGCTTCGCCCCACTTGCAGCAGCATTGCCTAGAGCCTCGCCTCCTTTGGCCATGGCGTTGGCTGCCGATGCCGTGGCGTTGGCCGTGGTTGCGGCTGTATTGGCCGTGGTGCTTGCCGTCAGCGTGTCGATGAGCGACACTATCCCCTGTATGCCTTGCGCCACCTGAAGCACACTGCTTATCACTCCCGATATGGCCTGCCAGGCGTTCTTGTTACCGTCCAGAGCGTCGCTGATGCCCTGTATGCCGTTACCAACGTCCTGAACGCTGCCCCATCCCTGCTGTATGTCGGCGAACGCCTTGTCGAAGCC
>CALBJK010000056.1 GCA_937892695.1 uncultured Prevotella sp. | reverse complement strand
CTATGGATTCCATATGCATGCCCGTCTTTGGAAGATCCGTATCATCGGCTATCAGTACGGTTGGAAGCAGACTCTTCTTATGGTCTTGGCGCACGGTCACTTTCGTCAGAAGCCAATTGGTTATGCGGTACACGACATTCCGCCAGTTGACATTGTCTTGCGACAGATATGAATAGAGAACATCCTTCTTACCGCCAAACATACGACACAACGCCGAACCATCGTAATGGGAGAAGCCTTTGATTGCAAAGAATGGAAGCAGTAACAATATCTGGAACACTTGAAGGTTCGTCAACTGGCAGTTCTCACGTTTCAAGCCACCAAGGCTGCGGTTGTCCAAATTTAAGCCTTCAAGCAGGCGCGTAAATGTATCCATAACCATACTGCGACGTTTTTCTGAGAAAAAGTTGCGGATTTCTGAGGGAATATTTGTAATTTTGCTCATGGCTTTGAGTTTTGAGTAATGTTTTTTTGTCACATCTAATTTACTCATTTTCCGTGATATACGGAAATACTCAAAGCCTTTTTTATGTACTTTTTTACTCGTTTATTCTAAATCAGAAACTTGAGTTAGTTAAAGCCTAAAACGGTGGCGTTTCTTTGCCCTATGAGGTACGGTGTTGTCATCAAGGCCGAACGATTCGTTATAAAAAGACCGCACACCGACATTGCCGCTGGCCTTGCCACGGTATCTGTTCCAACGGGCGCGAATGTTCTCTACATACCCGTAAGTCTCCTGCCCTCGCATGTATCCATATTTTACGACAGGGTCTCGATAGAAACGGGCATCGCTCAATTTCAGTATGAATTCGGAAACATCTGCCCAACAATGCGGATTTTTACCATATTTACTTGCCAATGCCATAGCATCGCGGACGTGGAACGAACCTCCATTATAGCTGGCAAGAACAAACCAGAAACGTTCGTTACGGTCGCGTACATCACGGAACCTCATCGTCAGCTTACTGATGTATCGCGTGGCAGCGGCAATGTTTTGCTCTGGGTCGAACAAATGAGTATGGGGCAAACCGACTTCTGATGCAGTATACGGCATTATCTGCATCAAGCCGCACGCACCGGCCCATGACCTGGCATCAGGGTCGAACGTAGACTCTTGATAACATTGGGCCGCCATAAGCCGCCAGTCCCAACGTGCCATCGGAGCGTAACGCTTGAACAAATGGTCGAATCGGGATATTTCTCCACGTGAAGCATTGATCATTGGAGCATAGACGTGTCGCTTTATACCTCCTCCGGAAAAAAGATTGTTTTCTTCTATTTTCACCTGTGCGACGAGAGAGGGCTTGAACCAATGGTCTATAGAGTCGGCAAGCTCGTTGCTGCCACTACTCACAGCCCACGATGTTTGCAGACTGTCTACCCCATAACCACAAAACCTCAGTCCCCGCGTAGTCTTGGGTATCTGGCAGACAATTATATCAGCCTCGCCTTTGGAAAGACGGCGAAGCATTTCGGCAGTGTCCTTGCACACTTCTACGCGCAGTGACACTCCTATAGAACGGGCAAACTTTTCACACAACAGATACTGTGTACCCATGCCTTTACCATGATAGTCGAAATAGGTATCAGGACCACTCATAGTGAGCATTATCATTTCGCCGTTGTTCTGTATATCGCTTAATGAAAATCTGTCTGTGGCGGTACTGTCAACACCAAGAGGCGAACCCCAAGGGGTAATTTCGACCTGTTTCTTTTCTGAACAGGCCAGCATAATGAAAACAGCTATTGCCAGATATAAAAAATTGCATTTCATCACAATGCACAAAATTACTATTTTTCTTGCACATTACATAAAAATGATGTATTTTTGAAACCCTGCGAGAGAGACCATGGCTGCACATTCCGATAAGACAGGATAAATAAGCCAAGGGATTAAAATAAATCAGAGAAAAGAATGCGACCTATAAACGAATTGGCAAGACCAAACATAATAAAGATTGCTTCCTCGTACAGAGATAATGAGGGGAAAAGATGCAACATACTTCTGGACCGAAACGAGAATCCATATAATCGGCCATACAACCGCTATCCTGACGTTTCTGACATAAAAGAAATAAAAAAGGAGATTGCACACTACCGTCATATCGATCCATTAAGCATCTGCGTTGGTAACGGTTGTACTGAATTGACAGACCTTCTGCTCCGTTGCTTCTGCAAGTCTGGAAAAGACAATGTCGTATCAATTCGCCCTACGTGGGAAACTTACAAACAACTAGCCGTTATGAATGACGTGGAATATCGTGAAGTACTTCTCGACGAAAAATTTGAGACGACAGCCGAAAAGATAATAGAAGCCTGTGATGAGAACACGAAAATCATCTTGCTGTGTTCACCAAATAACCCTACCGGCAACAGACTGGATGACAATGAGCTAATGACATTGGCAGATATTTTCGACGGACTGGTAGTTGTGGATGAATCGTATGCAGATTTCGCTCGTCGCAAGACCCTACGACCTAAACTTAATGAATATAAAGGACTGGTAATACTCGACACTATGAGCACATCAATGGCTGGAGCCGGAATAAGATTCGGAATGGTATATGCTGACAAGGAAATAATATCGGTACTGGAAGCTGTAAGTAAGTATTTCCCAGTAAATGTTCTCACAAAAGGGTTTGCTATAGAAACATTAAGGGATCAGTTTGAAACGGAAAAACGTATAAATACAATTCTGGCAGAACGTGAGCGCGTAATGGAAGCCTTTACTCAGCTACCATGTTGCAAGAAAGTATTTCCTTCGGAAGCCAACTTTTTCCTTGCCAACATGGATGACACAGAAACGGCATACTGTAGATTGAAAAAAAACGGTATTGCTGTAAAAAGAATAGACAACACCATAGAAGGACAAAAGCAACAATTTCTTCGTATTACCATTGGAACAAAAATTGAAAACAATCAGCTTCTCGCTGTACTTAGGCAGATGTAGAGAAACTGCGAACAAAAATGTCCATATTCTACCAATATCAAATCGGAATGCAGCCCACCATAAAGACTTCGGTGCGTCTCCAAACAATTCATACTTATTCATTCTTCTGACCTAAATAGAGTAGATGTAGGGGATTACTCCCCTAGCACCTCTCATTGCACCGTACGTACGGGTCTCGTATACGGCGCTACATACATATAGGAGTACGCAAATTCTGATATAAAGCATAAGGGTCGACCATGCTAGGTCGGCTCTTTCTTTTATCAGTCCTATTCTCTTTTGGCATAGCAAGTACCTTGGGACTCAATAGAAAGTTGAAGACAGATAGTCCACATTGACGATACCATCCCAGCCTTGTCATTGCTGCTTGACAGACACACAGGCTTCCCAGAAGTTTCTTGCTTATACAATCTCGTTTATTAATTTCATTTGCTGCTTTTCGTTCTGCTTGTAAATATAC
>CALBJK010000055.1 GCA_937892695.1 uncultured Prevotella sp. | reverse complement strand
CCATACGAAGAGCCGACGTATAGCCAAACGAAAAGCGGACTTGTTACCAGCTCCATAATACCGTCCACACAAAGCTTCGCCTGCATAAGCGAAACCGTCCATGACGTATGAGAACAGCGTGAAGAGCTGCATCAGCAGAGTGTTGACCGCAAGAAGAATCTTTCCTTGGGCAGCCCCAGCAGAAAGAAAATAAAAATTGACCGAGACAATAAAGAGTGTCCGGACAAAGATGTCGCTGTTGACTCGGAAGAACCGCCACAGAGCCGAGCGTAGGAACACACCAGTCATATTCCAATAACGTCCCAACCGTCCATAATAGTGCGACAGAAGCAACACCCCCACAACCAGTCCTGCATACTGGGCAATGAGCGTACCCGTAGCCACTCCCTCTACCTTCATCCCGAAAACGAAGACAAGAGTGAGGCTCGCTGCAATGTTGACTATGTTCTGCATGATTGAAATGAACATCGGAATGCGTGTGTTCTGCATCCCGATAAACCATCCCGACAGGCTGTATAGTCCGAGCATTGCGGGTGCTCCCCACACGCAGATGTCAAAGTAGGCAGATGCTGCCGCCCGTATATCCGCCGTCGGACGTATAATAAGAAATGCAGCCGAACGTACCGATGACTGTAATACAATAATGACAGCAGCCACAAGCAGCCCGACGGTTACAGACCTCACCAGTATACGCAACACTTCGGCTATATTACGGTTACCCAGAGCTTGCGATGTCATGCCGCTCGTACCCATACGCAAAAAGCCGAACACCCAGTAGATTACATTGAATATCATGCTACCTACGGCTATCGCCCCAATATAGACGGCGTTTCCCAGATGACCGACAATGGCAAGGTCGACGAGTCCGAGCAACGGCACCGTAATGTTAGAGACTATTGAAGGGAGGGCGATTCTCAATATCTGGCTGTCTATCTTAATCATCTTCTCTCCTTGAAAAAACGCTGTATCAGCTCCCGACATTCCTCTTCGCACACGCCACTAGTGACCTGCGTTTTGGGATGCAAGGCCGAAGGTGCGAAGCGAACGAAGCCGCGCTTCTCGTCAGACGCTCCGTAAACGACACGAGCCAGATGTGCCCACCCAATTGCTCCGGCGCACATCACGCAGGGCTCCACCGTGACATAGAGAGTGCAGTCAGTGAGATATTTTCCGCCCATGGCATTGGCCGCCGACGTTATGGCCTGCATCTCAGCGTGAGCAGTCACGTCGCAAAGCGTCTCGGTCAGATTGTGAGCCTTCGCTATCACCCGTCCACGACACATTACGACTGCCCCTATGGGTATCTCTCCGGCCTCGTAAGCGATTTCTGCCTCATCGAGAGCCTTGTGCATGAACACTTCGTCTGTATGTTTCTGCTCTTCTTTTTTATCCATGTATGAAATTCGTGTTAAATATATTGTATGAAATCATGTGTTCAGAAGAAAGTTTTCATAACTTTCTTCACCGTCTTAAATGCCGGGCTGCTTACAGTCAGCTTCACCTTTGAGGGCTTTCGTCCGGCTCTCCACATTACCACCGACGGATGGTTGCGGTCACGGGTGATGAACTCGGGTATGTTGCGCTGATAGAGCGAGAGGAAGTCATGAGGCAGGCCTACCGTCTCCATAGTCTTTCCGTCAAGAGCCGAGGGCGACGGCACGTCGCCACGATGTAACTGCCACCCGAAGTTGACGGGCACGATGTCGCGTACGCCGGCTTGGACGGTCTGCGATCCGAACAGTACAAACAATACAGACAGAAAAATTGTTTTTTCGCTCAACATACTGCAAAATTAATCATTTCTACAATTAAAAGGAAGACATCAATTACAAAAAATATCAATCGCCTACATACTCATTATTTTGCTACCGCTTATTTTTTCATAAACCTATCCGACTGACTACCAAACCGAAGATATATGCTCCAGGAACAAGTGTGAAGACATCGGCCTTTCCTCCTTTTATTATAATCAAAAAGAAAAGGTTTGCGAATTCACCAATCGGAAATTGAGAGTTAGAAGTGACTCCAACTCTTCTCGGAAATCTCCTATATTGGCGAAAAACTGTTTTATTGCCTTTGAAATTCATCCTTGGAATGATAAAATCATGTATTGACGACCAACTTTCGAAGGTGTAGAGTCCTACAACATTTAATAATATCATACATGCTTTATTACAAATTTATCTAGACATTTTCTTGTTCCATATAAAACCTACTGATTCATAAATTATCATACAAAACATCCAAAATAACTGTCTACTTTCAAATTGTAACCGCTTTTCCAAAATAAGATCATGAAAAGCCTTTCTTTCGCCATAAACATATAATACTCAATCGTCAAAACTCGCGTTTTCCCAGCGATTCAAGAGCGCGATTGAAATACGCTCAAAACGGCTCGTTACAGCTTAAAACAGAGAGCACTGATAATCAGGCAATTAGAAAAAGAACAAGCAAAGCGAATAAATACATTCCGAATAAATATGCAGGAAACGAGGTATTTTAACTTATTTTCAACTATAAAACAAGGCGTTTGGCGTTCTGATATGTGGCATTTGATGTTCTGAAACGATGCTTTTCGCATTCTTAAATGCCGCATTTCAGGACACTGAACAGTAAAAAGCACTTTACAAGCAAGATTTTCACATCCATAAACATCTATTTCGCGATTTTGTTTTATCAAAATAAAGTCACAAAAACGCGTAAGAAAACAGCTTTCAATTTGAAAGTTGAATTAAAGCAAATATCTTATTTTCAGCCGATATTTATCGATTAACGCCTTATATTTATAGCATGTGTAATCAATTTATCATATAGTTTTAACTTGGAAATATTTCAGGCCGCATCCGAACATAGTCCCGCCAGTAATGCATATGCTTCAGAAATTACCACTATGGTTCATACTTCTTCGGAATTATACAGTAACTTTGCACTTGCTATGTGGAAATATTATGCTTTGCTGTCAGCACTGTTTGCAGCACTGACAGCCATATTCGCTAAAATTGGTGTAAGGGATGTCAACTCAGACCTAGCTACAGCCATTCGCACCACTGTCATACTGCTAATAACGTGGGGCATCGCACTCGCAGGCAGCCACGGAGGAGAGATTAAAAACATTAACAGTCACACATGGCTGTTCCTCGTGTTGTCGGGGGCGGCCACAGGACTGTCATGGCTGTTCTATTTCAAGGCACTGCAAGCGGGCGACGTGTCTAAGGTTGCTCCGATAGACAAGCTGAGCGTGGTAATAACCATCTTTCTGTCATTCATACTTTTGAAAGAGCAGGTCAGTGCAAGAGTCATCATTGGAGCCGTGCTGATAACTGCCGGTAGCATCATCATGCTTATAAAATGACGAATATCACAGGATCGCATTTATTTTAGGCATTTTCAGCCCCTACCTATCCGAAGAAAAATCAACACAGAGAGTTTTCCCGAATGTTTTAAGACGGACATGCCTTGTATCAAAAATTAATGTGTACCTTTACATTTTATTTAGAAACAAATGCGCACAGTAAACGGTTAAATGACCGACAGGAAACAAACGCATGGAAAACAAATGATAAAACGAAACAAGATGAACACCAACAGACTGATCACCATCGCCGTGTGTGCAATGCCGGTAATGGCAATGGCACAAGGGACGGCAGACGACTATAACAGAGCCTACCAACTGAGAGAAAAATACAGCGCGCGTCATATCTACAACGACGGGGTGAAACCCTACTGGACAGGAAAGAAGGGCGACTTCTGGTACACAGTCAACACCCGAAAAGGATGCGTCTACAATGTTGTCAACCCTAATAACGGCAACGTGACCAAGAGGCCGCTGTTTGACAGCAAAAAGCTTGCCGAGACACTCGGAAAAGCCGGAGTGAAGGCCACTGCGGAAAAACTTTGGCTGGACAGGCTGCGGACGACGGAAAACTTCGACACGCTGCATTTCGACTATTCAGGCAGCATGTGGCGTTACATAGTCTCGCGCGACATGCTGACCAAAGAAGGATCCGCAAACCGGCCAGAAAAGCCCCGGAACGAACGCGAACGCTACTGGTCAGAGACCGACGACGAGCGCAGCTCAGCACCGGCTGTTTCGCCCGACGGACGGTACAGGGCATACATCTTCGGCAACAACGTACGCATAGAAGAAACAGCCACCGGACGCATAACAGCCCAGACTCTCGACGGCAGTCAGGGAGAGTACTACTCGTCGTACATATACTGGTCGCCCGACTCGCGCCGCATTGCTCTTTGCAAGATAAAGACAGCTCCCAAGCACTACATCTACTACGTAGAGTCGTCGCCCAACGACCAGTTTGAGCCGAAACTGCACAAACAAGAATATCAGAAGCCCGGCGATATGCTGCCCTACAAGACTCCGGTCATAATAGAAGCGGCTACAGGCCGGAAGCTCACAGCCGAAACAACGCTCTTCCCGGACGAGTTCGGCTTGGACAACATCTGCTGGCAACCAGACGGAAGCGATGTGACATTCGAGTACAACCAGCGCGGACATAAGATATACCGGCTGCTGGCAATGTCAGCTGTGACAGGCCGCGTGCGTACTGTCGTAGAAGAATCGTTTCCGACATACGTCAACTACACTCGAATCTTCCGACACCATTTCGCTGACGGTCGAAGACTGATATGGAGCAGCGAACGCGACGGCTACAACCATCTTTACCTATACGACAAAAATACGGGGAAAGCAGTGCGCCAGATAACCAAAGGGCCGTGGTATGTGCGTGGAGTGCAGCACATTGACGAAAAGAAAGGATTGATATATTTTTCAGCCAACGGACGAGAGAAAAACGAAGACCCCTACTTTATCCACTACTACCGCATAGGGCTGGACGGACGCAACCTGACCTGTCTCACTCCCGAGAAAGCCACCCACACAGCGACGTTCTCACCCGACTACAGCTACATGGTCGATGTCTACTCTACGGTAAAAGATGCGCCTGTAGCTGTGCTGAGAAACACGACTGACGGTAAGGTCGTGACCGAAATAGAACGGACTGACATTGCCGACATTGTGAAGAACGGATGGCGTGCGCCAGAGGTGTTCACCGCCAAGGGACGCGACGGCAAGACCGATATCTGGGGGCTGATATATCGTCCGACCAACTATGACGCATCAAAGAAGTATCCCGTAATCGACTACATCTACTCGGGACCTGGCGACCAGTACGTTCCGAAACGGTTCATAGCCTACGACTGGTGGGCAACGTCGCTGGCCGAGCTGGGCTTTATTGTCGTCAAGGTGGACGGAATGACAACATCGTTCCGTTCAAAGAAGTTTGAAGAGGTCTGCTACAAGAATCTGAAAGACGGCGGTCTGCCCGACCACGAAGCATGGATCAGAGCCGCTGCCGCCAAATATGCCGCAATCGACACGTCGCGCGTGGGCATATATGGCTGCTCGGCAGGAGGTCAGGAAGCAATGAACGCCGTACTGCTACATCCAGATTTCTATAAGGCCGCATACGCCGCAAGCGGATGCCACGACAACCGTATGGACAAAATATGGTGGAACGAGCAGTGGCTGGGCTACCCGGTGGACAGTTCGTACATCGAGGGGTCGAACATTGAGAACGCCCATCTGCTAAGACGGCCACTGATGCTCTGCTGGGGCGAACTCGACAACAATGTCGACCCGGCCACGACAATGAAGGTGGTTGCCGCACTACAGAAGGCCGACAAGGATTTTGAAATGATAGTGATACCCGGCGGAGGACACACCATGGGCGAACTGTGGGGCGAACATAAACGCTACGACTTCTTCGTACGTCATCTCATGGGAATAAACCCGCCTGAATGGAAAGACGTAAAATCGGATGTAGCGTGGTGAACGGGAATTTTATTCTGAAAGCATCCGTTTTTCTTTTTATATGGAGACTTATTCACTGCATTTGAAATGCGTGAATACGTAGAGACCGTATTGCAAAACCGTGAACCGCCCGAGGCCGGTAATAACCGGCCTCATTTTTCCGGACCCTAATATTTACCCCAAATAATATCATCCTGCTTACGTCATTTGAACAACGGCGACACAAAACCGACAACCCGTCTGACATACTCTGCCTTGTGGTCGTGATAGGACAAGGCATGGGCACTGCCTGGGGCAATCCACAATTCCTTTGGCTCAGGTTTAGCCTTGTACAACGGATAGACCATCGATGTCGGGACAAAAACATCGTTACCGCCGTGGATGAACAGCATTGGTTTACGACATTTGGCCACCTGACTAAGAGGTGAAGCCTCGCCGAAGCTCCAACCGTATCTTAGCTTGCACAATGCACTACTGGTGTAGAGTAAAGGGAAAGGGGGCATACCGAAACGATTCTTCAGTTCGTGCACAAATTCATCCCAAGCCGATGTGTAGCCGCAATCCTCGACGAAACATTTCACGTATGCCGGTGTTGGTTCGCCAGCGACGCACATTGTCGTAGCCGCTCCCATAGAGATGCCATGAACTACAACGCGCGAACTGTCCTCGGAGACATTGCGGAACATTTTTTCTGACACTTGAATCCAATGAAGAACATCGAGCCGGTCTTTCCAGCCCATCTGTACGTCGTCGCCGTCGCTCTGCCCATGGCCGTGGAGGTCGGGCAGAAGAACGTTGTAGCCGAGCATCTTGTTATAGATACGGGCGATGTGGAGCATGTTGGCCGCCCGGTCCTTATAGCCGTGCACAACAACGGCGGTGCGTCCAAAACCTCGACGCGAACGCACGAAGATAGCATGTTGGCGTTCGCCGTCGGGCACGACAATGAACGTGTCGCGGAGCGACTTCTCCATTTCGAGACTATCTATCCAAGATTTCAGCTCAGGGTATTTCTTGACGATATAGGCGAAACGGTTTGGTTCGTTACGTGTACGGGAGCTGTTGTCAAGGGCATAGTCAATAAGATAGAAACTGCCTCCGGCAATCACGAGCAACACCAACGACACAACTGCTAAAATGGTATAAAGAAGCTTCTTATTCATCTGTCTGATTTTTAAATTTCATTCTTGTCCATTATGATTCTGGCGATTACCGCTTTTGCGGTCTCGGCTATACGCTTCTTTGCCACTTCTTTGCGCATAGCTTCTTCAAGGTCACAGTCATCAGGATTGATGCACACGACATCAGCAAAGCCGGCCTTTATGAGCGATTTGCGGCCGCTGACGCGTCCGGAAAGAAGGACGGTCGGTACTTTAGCCGCGAGAGCACGATCCATGATACGCTGTGGCATTTTGCCCATGAGTGTCTGCCTGTCAGAACTGCCTTCACCAGTGATGACGAGAGCTGCGCCGGAAAGAAGCTTTTCGTAGCCGAGAAGGTCGAGAAGATAATCGGCTCCCGAACGGAATGCCGCACCTAAATACTGCATAAAGGCATAGCCTAGTCCGCCCGCCGCACCTGCTCCAGACTCGGCAGAACGGTCGTAACCGAAATGACGCGCAGAGAAATCGGCAAACCGACGCGCACGCGCATCAAGCTGCGGAAGCATTTCGGGCGTAGCTCCCTTCTGCAGAGCAAAAACATAGACAGCACCGTCAGGTCCGCAAAGAGGATTGCGCACATCGCAAGCAAGCGTGAACCGACACCCTTTAAGCTGCCCTTGCAGAGCGTCGTCGATAGTTCCTCCACGGGTAAGAAGGTCAGTTAAGGCACGAAGCATACCTATACCGGCATCGCTCGTCGCACTGCCACCGAGTCCGACAATAAAGTCACGGCATCCACGACGCACAGCATCGGCAATCAGTTCTCCGACTCCATAGCTTGTGGCCACCATCGGATTGCGATCGGCAGAACTGACGAGCGTCAGACCTGCGGCTTGAGCTATCTCTATGACAGCAGTCCCATCAGGTGCTATACCATAACATGATGTGACCCGACGCATCATAGGATCATGTACACATACTCTGACCTTCTCGGCACGAAGAGCCGAAGCAAAAGCTTCAAGCATTCCGTCACCACCGTCAGATACGGGAAGACTCACGACAGACGCGTCTGGACAGCGATCGCTCACGGCGGAAGCAACGGCACTATTGGCCTCGGACGATGTCATGCACCCCTTAAACGAATCGCACGCGACAATAATCTTTTTCATTGTTTTTTCTTATCTAAACCGTAAAATTCTTCATGCAGGCCTTTTTATTATCAGCATAGACCACGCCATAAAACAAAAATATCTGCAAACTGACCAATAGCCAGCCTTGCAGACATTTTCATTTTTTCAGATATCTTATTTAGTCTAATCAGCCTTCTGCTCCTCGGTCTGCTCGGCATTGCCGTCTGTTTCTTCGGGTGCAAAAGTAGCCTGAAAGTCAGTGATTCCGTTATTCACAAGAATGTTGTACCACTGTATGAGTTTCTTTATATCGCTGTCGTGTACACGGTCGCGGTCGTACTGCGGAAGCACTTCAGAAAAGTACTTGTGAAGCTCGTCCGAGCTACATTTCTTGTAGTTGAGCTGACTCGGCTTGCTCTGTTCCTTATCGCCAAGGCTTTTAAGTACTTTCCACAACGGCACATCCTCGGCATCAGTGTACATTGCGATGTCGCCAAGACTGGTAACACGATCCGTCGCAAAAGCCGGAACACGGCGATGGTTTTCATCTATTGTCTCTACGATAAGATTCATTTTGCCTCGTGACACCAGACGGTAAAGCCCGGGCTTTCCGGCAATTGAGAGTATTGTTTCCATTGTTATTATTAGTTGTTTTGATAATTTTATCGGTTCTTAATCATAAAAATAAGCCATCGACAGATTTTCTGACTGCGGCAATAAAGCCTGACTGACTTTTCATAGACACATCCTAAGATTTTTCGCGTACCGTCTCCAGAAGCTTCTCTATCTGAGGTTTCAAAGGGGTTTTCCCATCATTGTTAATGACAAAGTCGCATCGTGCAGCCACCTTATCCTGAGGTAACTGGCTCATAATCCATTCCATTGCCTTGTCACGAGAGATTGAGTCGCGTTTTATTATACGCACTGTCCTGACCTCAATCGAAGCGGTGACACCTACAATAAAGCCGAAGTGAACCCGTTCGTAGAAATGGCTGTCGAACAAAATCGCGCTCTCAATCCACGAGTAGCCAGAATGTATAAAGTCTGACGCTACAGCCGGATGCACTATTTCGTTGACAGCAAGCTTATGGTCTTCACTTTCAAGTAGGAAAGCGGACAATACCTTTTTCTGTATCACTCCATCCTTACAGACCTCATCACCTACGAGATTACGCAACTCCGACTGAATCTTCGAAGACGTGCGCATGAGTCGTTTGGCGGCTGCGTCGCAGTCGTAAACTCGTATTCCACGTTCTTCCAGCAAACGACATACAAACGACTTGCCGCTACCTATTCCTCCGGTTATTGCAATATTCATACCTTTGCCAATCTTTGTTATCTTCAAACAATCATCGCTGTTCGACAAGATAGTCTACCTGGTCAATCTCCAAATGGGGATTACGGACTCCATGAGGACTTTCCCGCAGATATATCCGGCATTTTGACGTGGTGTTGCCCATTATGTCATTGTAATCGGCAACAACAGTGAAATGGTTTTTCTGTACATTGCGGAACATGCTTGCACCCACTGTAAAACGGATTCTAACCTTAGACGGGAATGTACGGAGCACTTTGCCGTCAGGAACATTTATCGGACGGATTGGAACTTCGATACTTTCCTCTGTCATAATATCGGGGAAGAGTCCAACCCTCACACGCGAAGGTACTGTCTTGACTCCTTTTATACGGACAAGCGGAACTTCACGTATTACAGTGTCCGCAAAGTTGACAATCCGCAAAGGCTCGGTGCTTATATATTTTATGCTGTCCAAAATCTTACGGCTGGCGTATACGGTGACAACCTCAGGCCAGAACTTCGTGCGGGCAAGATAGTAGGACTTGTCTGGCACGATATAGCCGTTGAGATGCACCGGCACATGCTTTGACTGTCCGTAATTGAAGTAAAACTCCAGATGGTCTGGCTTGACGGACACTATCTTCGACGAACCTCCCAGGCGCTGATAAAGAAATTTTTGGAGTTCGGAAGCCGAGACCGTGCCGTATCCACCCTGACGGTTGGCGTAAGTATTGAAGTTTATCTTGATTTGAGGTACGCGGTCGCCATACATGTATGTGATTAGAGTATAACCTTTATCTCTTACCGTGACATGGACGGAGTCTTCAATGTCAGTAGTGATAACAGCATTCTTCGGTACATTCACCAAGTGCGCTGGAACACATATTTCCTGTTCGTATGTTTCGTTGAGCGTCATCATAAGCCAGAAGATGCTGCTCAGCGCAAGGAAGAACAAAAAAACAAGAAACTCCTTGTTCACCCATCTGAACAAGAAGTTTCTGAACATCTTGTATGATTTTCCGAATTTACTGTTCATCCGATTTCTCTTCACATTACAGGTTACAGGAACCTAAAGCCTAAGCTTTGGCAGCTGTCTGGGCAGAAGCATCGGCAAAGACATAACCTTTGTCAACACTCACTACAACACCACGAGCGATCTCCACTTCAATGATGTTAGTAGAAAGGTCAACGTGCTTCACTGTCCCATACAGTCCTCCACCGGTAACAACCTTTGTCCCTTCCTGAAGAGAGTTCTGGAAATTTCGTATTTCCTTCTGTTTTTTCTGTTGCGGACGAATCATGAAAAAATACATGATTGCAAAAACCGCGACCATCATTATTAACATTCCTCCCATACCGCCTCCTTGGGCACCGGCTTGGGCTGCCAATACTAAAGTGTTCATTTCGTTGTTTCTTTGTTTGTTTTTATTTAGGGGCACGACCATCCAGACCGTGCCTTGGGATTTTTCGTTTACTGATTATTGATTGGAACTGCTAAGAAGAAAGAGTCTTACAGGTCGAGCAATCTTCGACGGCGTTTCGGTGCTTCTGGCATTTCATGGCCATCTTCAGCACCGTCGGATGTAGATGCCACGTCAGAACCGTTGGCAACATTATTTGCCTGCTCGGAAGGTTGTGTTTCGATTTTCCTTGACCTCGGTTCGTCCATCGACTTGTACATCTTACCCGTAGCGATTAGATAGCGGGCTATTGCATCTAGCATTCCGTTAATGTAGCCGCCACTCCGAGGTGTAGAGTAAAGCTTGGCCAATTCGACATATTCGTTTATTGTCACGCTCACCGGAATATTAGGAAATGTGAGCATTTCGGCAATGGCAATCTGCATGATGACCACATCCATATAAGCCAGACGAGAAAAGTCCCAGTTGCGGGAAGTCTCACTCATGTACCGCTGATACTGGTCTGCATTTAGAATGGTGGCACGAAACAGCTTGCATGCGAAGTCCTTGTCCTCTTCATCCTTATATTCTGGTAATAGCTCTTGCTTGCTCTTGTTCTTCGGGTCGAAACGCTTGATTGTCTTAAGCACGAACGTGTCGACTATCTCTTTGTCATCGTTCCAGTAAAGGCTCTTCTCTTCCAGCGTAGCGTCGATGTCACCATTATCCTGAATGAGCTGCTTGTAGATTTTTCGCCATACCTCACGATGAGCTTCATACGAGTCATCGTCCGAAGCCATAAAATCGGTATAGGCCTGGCTCTGTTCTATCATGTTACAAAGCTTGCGCACGAGTTCTATGTCGTCATTCCATGTAAGTTTCTGGTTTTCGACAAACTCGTTGAGCATTTTATTTTCTTCCAATTGAACTGCGAACTTGTTATAAGCAAACTTCTGCGACGGAGCCTCCGCACCCTCACGTTGCGCTCTCTGGGTATTAATTTCGACACGATGACGCTCTTCGCGCGTTATCGCGACAATCAGATAGAGAAGATAGTTGTAAAGGTCGTAAGTCTTAGACAAACTGAAAAGAAGCTCCTTCTCAGCCGAATCCATGTTCTTGCTGCCGTTCTGATAGTATGCATAGGTTAACTGGACTACCTTAATTCGTATAAGTTCGCGATTAATCATGTCTTAACTCTGTATCGTTATTTCTTAGACTAAAATTCTTTGCAAAAATAGATAAAATTACGAAACCAGCCAAGAAAAAGCTTCAGGATTATTGTTTTTTTTATCACCACTTGCACAATTAAAGGAAAATAAGTAACTTTGCGCCGCTTTTTGAGCACATCTCTACAGAAAAAGTTCTCGTGTGATGGCGAATTAAGGCACAAAAGACAAACTTAATTTAGAGTAACACATTTATTATGAAAGAAATCAACGTATCAGGTCAGAAGCGTACAGACCTTGGAAAGAAAGCTTCAAAAGCATTGAGAAAAGAAGGACTTGTTCCCTGCAACCTCTATGGTCATGACCACCACGAAGGCAAACGCGAGTCTCTTCCCTTTGCTGTGTCGATGAAGGAAATACGCAAAATTGTATTCACTCCCCACATTTATGTAATCAATCTACAGCTTGACGGCGAAAACCACACTGCCATCCTGAAAGAAATACAGTTCCACCCCGTAAAGGATACTGTTCTGCATGTCGACTTCTACGAAGTGAACGACAAGAAGCCTATCACCATCGGTATTCCTGTCAAGCTCGTCGGACTGGCACAAGGTGTGCGTGACGGTGGTCGCATGAACCTTTCTGTCCGTAAGATTGACGTTACAGCTCCTTACCAGCAGATTCCTGAACATCTCGACATTGACGTAACCGGATTGCGTCTTGGCAAGAGCATCAAGGTAGGCGAACTGAGCTTTGAAGGTCTGGAGCTTGCAACAAGCAAGGATGTCATCGTCTGCTCTGTCAAGATGACACGTGCCGCAATGTCTGCAACTACGACTGACGACACAGCTGCAGCCGATGCAGCTGCAGCCGACGCAGCTTCCGCAGCCGATGCAGCAAAGCCTGCTAAATAATAAAGACTGAAAGATTATAAAAGTAACAGTCATTCGGAAACGAAATGGACAAATATCTGATTGTGGGCCTCGGCAATCCCGGAGACGAGTATGCCGGAACACGCCACAACACGGGATTTATGGTATTGGACGCTTTTGCTAAAGCGTCCAATATTG
>CALBJK010000054.1 GCA_937892695.1 uncultured Prevotella sp. | reverse complement strand
CATTACAAAATAATGTATAAGAAAACCGGATACGGCTTCTCTTTGGTAGATGGTCGTATCCGGTCGGCTTATAATCTTTATTGGCCTGTATTTTATTTCTTCTCAGGCACGTCTTCGAGAGTCTTCTTCAGAAGCTCCCAGAAGGGTGCCACTGTCGGTATGTAGCAACGCTCGTTGGTGGTGTGGGGCGAGCGGAGCGTAGGCCCGAGCGACACAACATCGAGATTCGGATACTTGCCGAGAATTACCGAGCATTCCAGTCCGGCATGGTCTACCTGCTCTACGGCCTCTTCGTTGAAGAGTTCGCGGTAGTGCTTTTCGAGCAGTTTCAGAATCTCGCTGTCGGGATTCGGATCCCATCCGCTGTAGCTTCCGCTCATCTCTATCTTCATTCCTGCCATAGAGAAGCAGCTCTCAAGGGTGGCTGCAATGTATTTCTTCATGCTTTCGCTTGACGAACGTGCCAGAATCTTCACCTTTGCCTTGCCTCCGCCGATGTTGATGATGGCGAGGTTAGACGATGTCTCAACAACGCTGGGGAACGACGGAATCATTCTCAGAACTCCGTTGTGGCAGGCATAGATGGCGTCGAGCAGGTTGTCCTGAATCTCGGTCGGTACTTCCTTCTTTGGTGTCTCCACGTCTTCGGCGAAGAAGAGAATGTCTTTTTCAATGCCTTTATATTCGGCTTCGAACAGATGCTTCCAGTCCTCGATGTCCTCTTTCAGAGGCTCTACGTTGTCTTTTGGCAATGTCAGCACCGTTTCGCATTCGAACGGTATGGCATTGCGCATGTTGCCGCCGTTCCATTCTGCCAGTCGTGCACTGTACTCGCTGATGGCTTCGCGCACGAAACGTGCCATGAGTTTGTTGGCGTTGGCTCGTCCTTCGTGTATCTCCAGTCCGGAATGTCCGCCGCGCAGACCTTTCAGAGTCACCTTTACGGCTGCGTCGGTCGGGTCGGTTTCGGCTTCTTTGTATTCGAGAGTAGCGGTTATATCAATGCCTCCGGCACTTCCGATGACAAATTTCCCCCATGTCTCCGAGTCGAGGTTGAGCAGGATGTCGCCGTTCAGCTCGCCTTCTGGCAGGTCGTTTGCTCCGTACATTCCTGTTTCTTCATCGGCAGTAATCAGGGCTTCTACCGGTCCGTGCTTCATGGTCTTGTTTTCCATAACGGCCATGATGGCTGCTACGCCGATACCGTCGTCGGAACCGAGCGTAGTACCTTTGGCCTTCACCCAGTCGCCGTCAATATATGTTTCGATAGGGTCTGTCTCGAAGTTGTGCTTGCTGTCTTTCGACTTCTGTGGCACCATGTCCATGTGGGCCTGCAGTATCACACCCTTGCGGTTTTCCATGTCAGGCGTTGCGGCCTTACGCATCACGATATTGCCACCTGCATCCTTAAAGGCTTCTACTCCGGCTTCTTTTGCAAAGTCGAGCAGAAATTGCTGTACTTTTTCCAGATGTCCGGACGGACGCGGAACGCGGGTCAGGGCATAGAAGTTGCGCCACACGCATTCGGGTTTCAGATTCTTAATTTCACTCATAATCTTTATGTATTAAATGATTAGTTGTATTCTTTCGTTCCTACACGCTGTTCTGTGAACGACAGCGCAATCCATGCGTAGATACCGAGCAGGATGACGAGCATGGTCTGGATGGAGTGCACTATCAGTACGAAGTAGAGAGCGTCGTTTCCCCCTACACCATAGAGCATGAGCATCGTCTTTACGGCGAAATGCCACGGTCCAGCTCCGTTGGGTGTGGGTACGATCACGGCTATGCTGCCCACGATGAATGTTACCAGTGCGCACTGCATTCCCAGGCCAGATGTCGACTCAAAGCAGAAGAATGTGAGATAATAGTGCAGAAAATAGCTCACCCATATCGCTATGGTGAACGCTACAAAGAGCGGGATGTTCTTTACA
>CALBJK010000053.1 GCA_937892695.1 uncultured Prevotella sp. | reverse complement strand
ATTTCGTTAGAAATCTTTAAGATTTTCGTCAAAGGCGGCTGCAATGTGGGTTAAAATTCGTCTGTTCTTTTACGAAGAATTACCATTTTACATACATCAGACGTATTTATAAAATATAATGTTACCCATTCTGAAAAACCATAAAATATGGATGAAACAAAATTATGATTGCCTTGAATAAAAAACAGAACAATCTTTTACATATTATTTTGACGGACAATTCAATCCTCATACTTTCAAATTGAAAGAATTGTTTACGTCACATGTTTTGTGACTTTTAATTGATAAAAATAAATCGCAAAACAGAGCTTACCAAAAAAGGAAAATGGTCTGAAACAGGGCTTATTATACCAAAGCCGTCAATTGAAAAACTTCTGCAACGGTTCCATGAAGCGTGTGAGGAATTGGGGATGGGGCTGATTGTGGAAATCGGTACGTACCGCGCACTGCGAGACATACAGACGACGCTTGGCACGGGATATGGCAACATAAAACTTACGGGCTTCTTCGGCCATGAGCCGAGGATTATTCTCACTGTAGAAGTTGGGAATGCGCCCATCTACGGCATCAAACACTATAACATTGTCAAACTCCAATCCCTTGGCCTTGTGTATGGTAGTAACGAAGATACGGTCGGTCATGCTCTTACAGCCACATAGGTCGGCTTCTTTAAGTGTAGATATTTCCATGATGTGAGTCCAGAGCTGCATAGCCAGACAGGGCTCGGCGGAAGGACAGATAAGGTCGGCGGACAGATAATCTGTAATGTAACTGAATTTTGGGATGGATTGGATGAAACGTTCGGTAGTGAGATAGTCGTAAAACCGATTCAGCTCGTCAACCAGTATGGGGGTGTCGTCACCTGAACGTGCGAACATCCTATCCAGGCCACTACAGTAGACGTCGGCGTAGGCACGCTTCAACGCAGCCACACGGCTGGCGACCTTTTCGTTGGACAAAAATTTATGCTGCGCTTCTATCATGTTGTCTGCCTTGTCCCTGCAATGGCGCACTATGCTACACGTAGCGTTGACGTCGTCGTCGGCCAGATGGGAGTTTTCGCCTTCAAGGTGTAGTACGGACAGAAGATATTTGAGTTTGTACTCTTTCAGCTCTGGTTCTAACAGACGAACGAGCCGGAGTGAATCGAAATAAACAGGGAAGAGTTCTCGCATAGACAACCTAGGACAGTAACGTTGCATGTTGTAGTCGAGAATGTTGTAATCGTAGTCGGCATTATGTCCGAGCAGGACACACCCCTTAGCATAGTCGGCAAAGCGTGTCAAAGCCTCGTCGTGACCAAGGAGAGTATGCCGCTTCATTTCTTCTATGATGGGATTGTCTACATCGCCTAGTTTTGCAGGTATGGGACGGTCGGTAGCAATGAAGACAGAAAAGGCCGAACCTGGCACCACTTCGCCACGCCGTAGCTTTACCGCAGCTATCTGTACGATGTCGTCCTCAACGATGTTCAGTCCGGTAGTCTCGGTGTCGAAGACCACGATGTCGCCGCTATCATAACGCGATATAAACTCTTGAAGATATGTAGACCCGTCGTAGCGTATGTAATCGGAAGGCATTATTGCCCGGTCGAGGGTCTCGCGCACGAAAGCTCGTGCATCCGCGCTGCTTTCAAAGACTTTCAGGCCTTTTAGCAGCCGTGCCCAGGCAATGAAGTTGAGTTCGTTGGAGAGTACTCCGAGATGGGAGAACAGAAGTTTCACTTCGGGCGAAGACAACAGGTCGGTGCCAGAGACCTTGAAATGGCGGATATGCATCTGGTTCATGGCCTCGCTAACAAGTTCTGCATCTGCGTTGGCATTGACTATGACAGCCGTAGTCTGGTCGCTGTATTCATTGTATAGACGTCCGGCAAACTGGGCCACGTCTCTTACTTCAGACTCAAACGTGTCACAGTGCAGGATGGCCAATTCGTTGCCTTGACGGGCAGGACTAAAAGTGGTCGTAGGAAGCAATGCCTGGTCAATGTCAAGAACTTTTTCGGCGTATGTGTTGAACACACTAAGCAGATAGTCGGGCGAGCGATGGTTGACAGACAAATGATGGATGTGTCCGTCACAACGCTGGCGGAGCTTTGTCAGGGTATCCATCTTGGCACCCATGAAGGAGAATATGGCCTGCTGTTCGTCGCCCATATACATGACCGTGTCATAGTCGGGAGCCGTTAGTTCGTCAATAATGGCCATTTGCAACGGATTGAGGTCTTGTACTTCGTCAACCTGTATCCACGTATACCGTCGGTACACGCCATTAGTGTCAGCACGTAGAACGTCGTATGTGAGCATGAGCAAATCCTGGAAGTCGAGCAGACGGTTGTCTCTCTTATATTGTGCATACAGACGGGCAAGGTTCATCTTGCGTAACAACGCCCGGACCGCGTTCTGTTCACTGTAGCCCAAACCAGCACAGACGGACACATCACGGTAGTAGTCGGTGTGGTCGTACATGTCGAGCATTGCTTCGGAAGTGAAATCCTTGTGCAGCACGTCGCACAGCCGTCGCATGGCTGCAATATCATTGGCCGTAATACATTCTGGATGTATACGCAAACCGCGCGGATGGGCATGACGCACCTGGTAGATGAAATTGGAGAAATGGAACACCTCGGAATATTCGCGACGACGGCGGTAGTTGGAAGATACGCTGTACTCGTCTTCATTGAGAAACCTGGCGAGTATGCTCACAGCATCGTCTTCGTCGATGACCGACGATTCGCCTGGAATGATGCTGTTGGAAAAAAGAAACTTGGAACAGAACCTATGGACATTGCCAACATAAAGATCGTCAATGCCGCTGCCGTCGATATATTCCCTTATACGTTCGTTCATGCCTCGGGCGGCGCGGTTGGTAAACGTGAGACAGAGCATGTCGCTGAAAACTATTCCCGATTCATGGGCACAACGTATGCGTTCTGTGAGAATCTGCGTCTTACCGCATCCAGGCGAAGCCAGAACAAGGTGAAAGCCTCCACGTGACATGATTACCTGTTTCTGGCATTTGTCATAACTTATATTACTGATATTGGCCATAGGATTTTGTTTTACATGATGTACCAGTATGGGCTATGCGGAAACGCGCCTTTGGTTTATAAGGATATTCATTCATCCAATCGGCGTGGCCGACCACATTGTAAGGGACAGACATTCTGTCCCAATGTGCGGAAACAGCAGCAGCCGTCACTTCAATAGTGACGGCTGCCGTTTTGTACACAATAAGGTTTTCTCTCATTGTTTCGTATTCAGATATTGTCCTTCTCTATGTCTTTGAAATAGCGATACGTACCTACTTTCAGTTCGTCGGTAGCGGCTTCGTCGCACACGATGATACCGTGACGATGGAGCTGGAGCACGCTGATGGTCCACATCTGGGTGACAGGACCTTCGACTGCCGCCTGGAGGGCGCGTGTCTTGTTGTGTCCGTTGACCAGAATCATCACCTCGCGGGCATCGGTTACAGTGCCTACTCCTACAGTAAGGGCATGCTTGGGCACTTTGCTGACATCATTGTCGAAGAAGCGCGAGTTGGCCACAATGGTATCGGTGGTGAGAGTCTTCACACGAGTGCGCGACGTGAGCGAGCTGCCCGGTTCGTTAAAGGCGATATGGCCGTCCGGACCTATGCCTCCGATGAAGAGGTCAATACCGCCTGACTCGGCTATCATCTGCTCGTAACGGGCGCATTCGGCTTCAAGATTTTCGGCATTGCCGTTGAGGATATGGATGTTCTCTTTCGGGCAGTCGATATGGTCGAAAAAGTTCTTCGCCATGAACGAATGATAGCTTTCAGGGTGGTTCTCAGGCAGCCCTACATACTCGTCCATATTGAACGTGAGGACATTGCGGAACGAAACCCTGCCCTCTTTGCAGTCTTTGGCCAAAGCTTTGTACATGCCTATCGGTGAAGAACCCGTCGGAAGTCCTAACACAAACTTGCGTTCTGCAGTCGGAGCAAAGGTATTGATACACTCTACGACATGCTCGGCCGCCCATTGCGACATACTGTCGTAATTCGGTTCGATAATCAGTCTCATTTCTATTCTTTGTCTTTTTATCGGTTGTGATTTCAAATCTTACTCAATGTCCTTCCATGGCGACACCATCTTCTCCGGCCAAAGATGTTTGGCATAGTTCAGATAATACAAATCGTAGAACGACGTGAAACGGTCGAGACGCTTGCGGAATGCAGCAAAATCTTTCATTCCTGTCGACCACTGAACATCGGCCAATGCAGCCATACGAGGCAGGAGCATGTACTCTACAACCTCAGGGCAAGTGATGTACTCGGTCCAAAGATTGGCCTGGACACCGAGAATACGCGACTTGGCTCTTGCAGACAGGCTGTCTGGACAAGGTTCAAAGTTGTAGACTTTCTCCGTATCAATGAATCCGTCACACCATGTTGGCTCGTGCATCGGACCGTTCTTAGACTGGCAGAAGTTGAAATAACAGCAAGATGTCGGTGACATTATTATGTCGTGTCCATTCTCTGTGGCTTTCAGTCCGGCATCGCCCGTGCCTCGCCAACTCATGATTGTAGCGCTTTTGTCTATGTCGCCGTCAAGAATCTCATCCCATCCGATGATGCTGTGACCTTTGGACAGGACGTATTTCTCTATCCGGTTAGTGAAATATCCTTGCGCTGTCTTTGGTTTGAGATTGTGCTGCTTCATCACCCTCTGGCATTTCGGGCATTTCTCCCAACGCACAGTCGGAGTTTCGTCGCCTCCGATATGAATGTACTTGGCGGGAAATATCTGCATGATTTCGTCGAGGACATCTTCGCAGAACTTATAAACCTTGTCATTGCCGAGACAAAGGACATCCAGATAAACGCCCCATTTATGACCTACTTCGTATGGTCCTCCTGTACATCCCAACTCAGGATATGCAGTGAGGGCGGCCTTCATGTGCCCCGGCATATCGATTTCAGGAATGACGGTAATGAACCTTTCGGCTGCATAACGAACGATTTCGCGGGCTTCTTCCTGCGTGTAGAAGCCACCGTACTCGGTGCTGTCATCGGCCATTGAATTGAAACCAAGCACCGTTCCGGTGCGTTTCGAACCTATTTCGGTAAGTTTCGGGTATTTCTTTATCTCGATACGCCAGCCCTGGTCGTCGCTAAGATGCCAGTGGAATGTATTCATGTTGTGCATCGCGATGATGTCGATGTACTTCTTGACAAAAGAAATCGGGAAGAAATGTCGCGAACAGTCAAGCATCATCCCACGGTAGCAGAAACGCGGAGCGTCTGCTATCTCAACTGCAGGAAAGGTCAATTGCGTGGTTTTACCAACTGAAACAGACTTGCGCAAAGTCTGTATGCCGTAGAAAACGCCACGCGGCGTGCGGCCGGCAACCACTATACCTTTTTTGTTTACAGTAAGGGTGTATGCTTCGTCTCCATTTATTTTTTTATCCAGTACAAGTCGTATTGCACCGTTCTTGGCTTTAGAATCGAGGATGAAACTTATGCCTACAGCATCGCGGAGATAGTCGCGGAGGAACTCGGCATTACGTTTCATCTCTACGTTTCCGGCCGGATAACCCACTCTGGTACTGGCATCTGCAGTAAAGCTTTCACCGTTTTTAAGCACAATCCTGTTGGGAAGCGGTACCACGTCGTAGCTTACTGAAGCAGCAAACAAATGACTCGGGATAGCAAGATAAAGCATCATTGCAAATGACAAAATTCGTTTCATCGAATAGTATGTTTAAGTTGTAATTTTTGCAAAGATACTTATTTTATCCTTTAACACAAATTATTTATTCTTTTTTAATGTCGTCGATTCATACCTTTGTGTCTTATGACAGCACATCGAAAGACTGTCCGTCGTGTTCTATGCGGAGAAAACGGCAACCTTGGGCTTCGGCAACCGGCTGAAAAGCATTGGCCGATTCGAATCCGAAGGCCGTGAAATGCATTGGAACAAAGGTGTCTACCCTTATCTGTTCGACGAACTGACGTGCTCCTCGCATGTAGTCAGTACCAATACGGGCATCTACTGGAAACATAGCCAAGCCGATATGCCTTGTCCTACGGCAGATACACGCAAGTTCGTCAAGATACCATTGTTCGGCTTTGGCCGCTTCTTCCTTTGTTGACTCGTCGCTCCAGTGCCAATTGTTCAGGTCGCCGGCATGAAAGACGGTATGCCCATCTACGTTCAGAAGGAACGATATTCCAGAGTCGGTAGAACCGAAAGCCTCAACACTCACATTGTCGTCAGCAAAGCTGTCGCCCTTGTCCATCCACACGTCAGCATCGTCCCTTGATGCACAGCCATGCTCCAGAATGTCATGCGAAAAGACATAGACGATACGCGGACAACGCTGACTGTCAGCCAGATGTTTATTACGCCACTCAAGAATCTGGGGATTGAAATGGTCGTAATGGAAATGTGATACGAAGACATATACCGGTTTTCCACAGGAAAGCATGGTAGGCAGAACACCAGCCGGGTCTTTGTAATAGTCGAAAATAAAAACACAGCGACTTGTCTCTAATGCAAAGCCGCTGTGATAAACGTAAGTAAGTGTCATTTCTCGGGCAATACTTCAATCCAATATCCGTCAGGGTCATTTATAAAATAAAGCCCCATCTCATGATTTTCGTAGCAGATACACCCCATCTGGCGGTGGTATTCGCGTGCGGCATCATAGTCGCCGGGGACACGCAAGCACAGATGTGTCTCGTTGTCACCCAGATTGTAAGTTCCCTTCTTGTCACGCAGCCAAGTCAGTTCAAGAACGAAACGGCTCTGTCCGTCTGTAAGATAAACAATCTTGAACGCACCGTCAGGACCGTCTATATGGCTCTTTTCTTTCAATCCCAGTGCTTTACCGTAGAAATCAATGCTACGATTGAGATCTGTTACGTTGATGTTCATGTGGTCGAAACGACCTTTCACTTGTTCCATGTCACTATTGTTGTTTTGAAATTACATTTGTATTTAGAGCAAATTCCATACCAAAAATACGGTCAATCCGGACACCATAATGTATAAAATGGCGTAAGGAACAGCCGATTTAAGTATTTCACCTTCCTTGCCTTGCTGTCCGCAAGCCGAAGTGGCAATGGCAATGCTCTGAGGAGAAATGATCTTTCCGCCTGTAGCCCCGACTGTATTTGCCGCCGACAACCAGTCGGGAGAAACGCCGATTTGTCCGGCTACCGTCGCCTGCATCTTGCCGAAAAGAATGTTGGCCGACGTATCGCTACCCGTAATGAACGTTCCGATACCACCGACAAGAGGCGCGAAAAGAGGATAAAACGAGCCTGTCACAGCCGCCAGTCCACCGGCTATAACCGTAATCATGCCGGCATAATCCATCACAGTAGAGAATCCGACAAGACAAACCACTGTAATGACTGTCGACTTCAGCTGTTTCACTGTACACCATAACGTACAGAACAAGATTTTTGGCGATGCGCCTTGAATCATTCCGCCAATAAAAGTTCCTACAAAAAGCAACAGTCCTGCATGTGTAAGCCAATGGATACTGTATGGCTTAAGACTTTCTACAGGGAAGGAAATAGTTGTCACACAGTTGGTATCAAGCACATTACGTATTGCAGGAAACAGCGGACTCGTAACTACTACCAAAAGAAGAATTAGAAGATACACCACCCAGGCATTGAATAGTTGCCCGAAAGAATAGTGTACATCGGCCTCCGTATCGTCATTCTTTTTCAGGATCTGTGCCGCCACGATAATCACTACAATGGACAACAGACTGCCGATAATGGCCGGAGATTCGGCTCCCATATATTTGGCAGCCAGATACTGTCCCGCCAGCGACACGCCACCGACAACAAAAGAGAGAAAGAAGTTCTTCGGCAACGCAGCTTTTCTGCTGTCTGCCAAAAACACTATGACAAACGGAATGACGAACATCAACGGCGACAGTTGCAATACGACATTAGCACTAAGGTCATTAACAGACAATCCGGTTTCGTTGGCCAGAACCAGCACCGGAGTGCCTATTGCACCAAAAGCCGTAGCCACACTGTTAGCCACAAGGCAGACTACGGCCGAAAACACCGGCTTATAGCCAAGACTGATAAGTATGGCTGCCGGAATGGCTACAGCCGTTCCAAAGCCTGCCATGGCTTCGAGCAGACCTCCGAATCCCCAAGTAAGGAGCAATACCTGAACACTACGGTCAGTAGAAATAGTGGAAAATTGGCGTTTGATAATCTCCATCTTACCGGTTTTCTGTAACGTGTTATAGCTGAAAATGGCCATAAGGATTATTATCAGAATTGGGGAAACGGCCTTAAGCGCACCATAAAGAAACGTGTAGGCTGTGTCTTCTAAAGAAAAAGAGAAGCCCGTCACTGCCACTACCGCAGTGAAGCCTAGCGTTATAAGACTGCTACGGTCGCCAGGTTGCTTGAACACGACCATAAGAACCACGAGCAACACGATAGGCAGCAATGCAAGAATTATTGTCATAATGTCATTGTAAGGTAATTGAATATCTGAAGTTTCCCACCCCTTTATTATCAGAGAGTGAGCACTATACAAAATTTCTAA
>CALBJK010000052.1 GCA_937892695.1 uncultured Prevotella sp. | reverse complement strand
GAACGTAGTGGTCGTCAACTTCATAGATATGCTTTCCCACGCCCGAACAGAGTCTCGTATGGTGCGCGAATTGGCCAACAACGAGTCGGCCTACCGCAGCATAACACTAAGCTGGTTCCGCCATTCGGTGATGTCCGACCTGCTCAAAGCCTTGTCTATGAGCGACTATAAAGTCATTATCACTACCGACCACGGCAGCATCAGAGCTTCGAAGCCGATCAAGATAATCGGCGACCGCAACACCAACACCAATCTCCGCTACAAACTCGGCAAGAACCTGAGTTACAGCTCTAAGGATGTCTTCACCATTAAAGAACCGCATAAGGCGCAGTTGCCGTCGCCAAATGTCAGTACAAATTACGTATTTGCAACTGGCAATTCGTTCTTTGCCTATCCGAACAACTACAACTACTACGTTTCTTACTACAAGGACACGTTCCAGCATGGGGGCATCTCTATGGAAGAAATGCTTATTCCGCTTATAACACTGACACCGCGAAGACGCTGACTTCCTCATCAATGGGGACGGAAACAGTGTTGTGCATCTTATTCAAATGCCTAACACAACACGGTTTGAAGCGGCACATGACTATTGACAAGTAAAATAAAAAAACAAATAATTAATTATGGAAATTAAGATAAACTCTCTGGACAATATTAAGGAAGCGGCAAAAGAATTTGTCGCCAACATGGGCAACTCAAAGGTTTTCGCATTTTATGGTAAGATGGGGGCAGGCAAAACGACGTTCATAAAGGCCGTATGCGAAGAACTTGGGGTGGACGATGTCATCACATCACCGACGTTCGCAATTGTCAACGAATATGAGACAGGCGACGGACAGAGCATCTTCCATTTCGACTTCTACCGAATCAAGAAGCTTGAAGAAGTCTACGACATGGGCTATGAGGAGTATTTTTATGGAGGTTCGCTGTGCTTTATCGAATGGCCGGAACTCATCGAAGGACTATTACCCGACGATTCCAAAAAAGTGACCATCGAGGAACAACCAGACGGCAGCCGAGTGGTCTGCTTCTGATTTGCTTCGTCTTTATTCAGGCAATTATATCAACCAACTGATTGAAAGACTGCGCACATAAGCAAAAAACTGTTCAAAAAATGGTAAGAACGTTTCTTCCTGTAGGGGGAAACGTTCATTTTTTTGCTTATATTTGTATTATATGTCCTAAATGATTACTTTTGTCGACGATAAAATTCCCTTAAATGAATTGGAAGGAGGCCGACATGTGAGGTTAGATGTACGATTTGCACCACTTTGCCACTCACGACACAGCTCTTCCTAAAACTAAATGACTATTACATAATATGAAGAATTACTTAGCTTCGCTGTTTGCCTCGGGTGTTCTCGCCTTTACGTCAGGACAGACTTTTGCGGCAACAGCCGAAACTCTGTCAAACGAACAGCTTGCGTTGCGCAACATCGAACGTGCCGTCGCCCTTGTCGACGGAGTGATAGACAAGTGCTTTCATACAGGCACAATGAACATGGGTGATGTATACAATTTTGCTACCGGCAAACCAGAGGGGACAGCCGATGTATGGCCTTATACTGCAGCAATAGAGGCGGTCAACTCCGTACTTGAAGGCCTGGAGACTCTGAGAGAATCTAATCCGTCTTTGTATGAGAGCCACCACGACCGATATGTACAGTTGATGTCCCAACTGTATGACGGCATCGACTACTATTCGGGAAGTTTCAAACTCACATCATTCACCCGCACCGGACAGCAATGGACAGTATATGGAGTGCATCGCGGACCGCGACCGGGACAAGCCACTGTAGCCGGAATAGAGAATGTCTACGACGACCAGATGTGGATTGTGCGCGAGCTGATACGGGCTTATCGAAACACTGGCCAGACCACTTATCTGCGCAAGGCTGAGTATCTCACCCAATATGTCCTCGACGGCTGGGATTGCATACCCGACGCAGGAGGTAACGAGTATGGCGGCATCTCCTGGGGACCTGGTTACAACTCTAAACATTCCTGCAGCAACGGCCCTATAATATCGCCGTTGGTGTGGCTGGCCGAAATGTATAAGGGCAAGGACGATGCAGCTACAAGCTACTATGTCGATATCGACGGAACACGCGGATCCAGACAGATGAAGAAGTACGACTACTATCTCGGTTTCGCAAAAAAGGTCTATGCCTGGCAGAAGGAGAAACTGCTCAACAAAACGACCGGGGTGTATTGGGACATGCTTGGTGCCGACAACACCATTCAGTATGAAGAAGTCGACGGTATGAAATACCGCAAGCATGTCGATACGGGTGGACCAGTCGGCACTGCTTTTACTTATAACACAGGTACGATGCTTTCCGGTGCTGTCGACCTCTACAATGCTACAGGCGACGCTTCCTATTATGCTGACGTTAAAGCTCTATGCAGCGACTCACGTTCGGCGTTCTGCAAGCCAAAACGCATCGACCTCAAACAACGTTGGTATTTTCCTTACGACAATAAAACCACCGAGGGCTTCAATGCCTGGTTTGACGATGTGTTGATGCGTGCCTACGCCGATGCCGTGCCATATGACAATGCTAAAAATGCCGACTTCTGTCTTGATGTATTCCAGGAAAACCTCGATTATGCCTACGACAAGTATTTGCGCGACGGCTTCCTGCCCAATAACCTTCTCGATGGATGGTCGTACAAGGACGGCGACAGCACAAAGGAAAACGACAAGACAAAAGGTTTCCACCAGCTAGCCTACGCTTCCGAATATGCCGTACTTGCCGTAACCCTTATAAAAAATGGAGACGGTGCTATGGGCATTGTAAATTTTAAGAAGGAGACACCTGCCGATGTTGTCGATGTCTACGATGTAGACGGACAAAATGTACGTAGCAATGTCTCCGCCGAATCATTATTAGACGATCTACCAAACGGAGTGTACATTGTTGAAGGACTGAAGTACACGGTACGCCGCTGATAGCCGTTACATTTTCACTTCTACCGTCTGACAGACTGGACATATCAGGATAACAGACGAATCATTGTTTGCCGCATATATGAGCGTACAATCATTTTACAAGTTTTAATCGTTAATGTAAATTATTATTAGTAACTTAGCGACTTGAATATGGTTTGACCGTATTTACGTATGATTACACCAATCCTTTATCAGTCGATTTTCCTTTTATGGAAATAGCCCAAACTTCTATAAGACTAACGTATATTATTATAAAACAAACAATATGAGAAAAAAAACTTTGCTTGCAGCATTGATGACATTGATGTCTTTTAGTGTCAGTGTCGCCGATACCGTTGAGCCGGTCGACTACGTCAGTACACTTGTAGGAACGGAGTCGAAGTTTTCATTGTCAACCGGAAACACCTATCCGGCCATAGCCATGCCTTGGGGAATGAATTTCTGGATGCCCCAGACCGGCAAGATGGGTGACGGTTGGGCCTACGTCTACACCGCCGACAAGATACGCGGTTTCAAACAAACCCACCAACCCAGTCCATGGATAAACGACTACGGACAGTTCTCCATCATGCCTGTCACTGGCAAGCCTGTTTTCGACGAGAACCAGCGTGCGTCGTGGTTCTCCCACAAAGCCGAAACAGCAAAGCCATACTATTATAAGGTGTATCTGGCCGACTACGATGTCACAGCCGAGATGGCTCCAACGGAGCGCGCCGTATCCATGCGGTTTACATTTCCCGAAACCGACAAGTCGTACATTGTAGTAGATGCTTTCGACAACGGCTCCTACGTCAATATCATTCCTTCCGAGAATATGATTGTGGGATACACCACTAAAAACAGCGGTGGCGTACCAGCCAACTTCAAGAACTATTTCGTTCTCAAATTTGACAAACCGTTCACATTTACCGCCACTGTCAGCGACAGTGTCCTGAACGAAGGAAAAACGGAAAGCCGGAGCAAGCACTCCGGTGCGATTGTAGGATTCAAAACGCGGCGCGGTGAGCAGGTAAACGTTCAAGTGGCCTCGTCGTTCATAAGCCCCGGACAGGCATTGCTCAATCTTAAAGAACTCGGAGGAAACACCCTCGAACAGGTGGCCACACATGGTCGTGCCAGATGGAATGAAGTGCTTGGCAAAATTGAGGTCGGCAGCAAGAATGTCGACAATCTGCGTACGTTCTACTCTTGCCTGTACCGTTCGGTGCTCTTTCCCCGCAGCTTCTTCGAGAAGGATGAAAGCGGCAACATCGTCCATTACAGCCCGTACAATGGTAAGGTTCTGCCAGGTTACATGTTCACCGACACCGGTTTCTGGGACACATTCCGCTGTCTATTCCCTTTGCTCAATCTGGTATATCCTTCAGAGAACACCAAGATGCAGGAAGGTCTCGTCAACGCCTACAAGGAGAGCGGCTTCCTGCCAGAGTGGGCCAGCCCCGGCCATCGCGGCTGCATGGTAGGCAACAACTCGGCTTCGGTCGTGGCCGACGCTTATCTGAAGGGTCTTCGCGGCTATGATGC
>CALBJK010000051.1 GCA_937892695.1 uncultured Prevotella sp. | reverse complement strand
TCGTTGTTCTTGTAGTGGGCGGTTCGAGTGCGCGCGACTTTAAGACCAAGTATATCTCGACTGGGGCAGCTACAGTCGACAAGAACACCGTGCCCGACATGGATTGCGGCGAAGGCTTCGACCGTTCCACCCTCGACCTTCTCGGTCGTCAGGAACAACTCATCGATGCCGTAGCCGCTACGGGCAAACCGCTCATAGTCGTCTACATCGAAGGTCGAACCTTACTCATGAACAACGCTTCGGCCAAAGCCGACGCTCTGCTCACAGCCTGGTATCCCGGCGAACAGGGCGGCAGCGCGATAGCTTCAATCCTCTTCGGCGATGCCAATCCCTCGGGTCGTCTTCCCGTGAGCATACCTCGCAGCGTCGGTCAACTGCCTATTTATTACAGCCAGGGTCATGCCCGCGATTATGTCGAGAGTCCGTCGTCGCCGCTTTATCCATATGGTTTCGGACTCAGCTACACCACGTTTGACTATTCCAATCTTTCTATCAAGCCCCTGTCCGTGCGTTCCGATTCTGTCTCAGTGAGCCTTGACGTTACCAATAGCGGACAGCGTGACGGCTACGAGGTGGTTCAGCTCTATCTGTCCGACCGTGTCGCTTCTGTGTCCCAGCCCCCATTGCAACTTCGCGGCTTTCGTCGTGTCAGCCTGAAGGCGGGCGAGACCCGACGTGTCACCTTCACGCTCGGTTTTGACGAAATGTCGCTTGTAGGTCTCGATATGCGGCGTGTGGTCGAACCCGGGGCGTTCGATGTCCTCGTCGGTGCGTCGTCCGAAGACATACGTCTGAAGGGCAACTTTGTTGTAAAATAAGGAGCAATTGGTTCTGCGTTTATTTCCATTAAGGGGTAGACATTGCGCTTTTTATTTAGTTCTTATGACAATTTAGGAATATTGCCCACGTGTAGTCTCGTGGATGTCAATTATGTCAGAAAGATGCATCGAAATGTCCCCTCATAGATGCTTTTAAGGGATAAATACTGCGCTGGGACGAGCAATGCCTTTTGATTAATGAATGTTAAAATAAGCAGACCGTTCCTGTTTTTCAGTTTCTTTTCAGATTTGATTACGATCTTTGCATTACAAAAGACAAGCAACAGCATCTGAAGAACAAGAGCAAGTTCTTTTCGACACCCGTCGGCTTTGTCTGTGAAACAAGAAATACAAGATACAATAACATCATTTTATAAAAAACAAACATGGTCAAAAGAACACTGGCAATATGCACTATGGTTATAACCACTATGGCAACGCACGCGCAAAAGGACAACGCCCCCACCATGGGTTGGAGTTCCTGGAACACCTATCGCGTGGCCATCAGCGACAGTCTCATCCGCCATCAAGCCGACTGCATGGTCAAGACTGGCCTGAAAGATGCGGGATACAGATATATCAACATTGACGATGGATTCCAAGGCGGACGTGGAAAGGACGGAAAGCTGAAAGTCAACCTGCACCGATTCCCCAACGGCCTAAAGCCCGTGGCAGACTACATTCACGCTTTAGGACTGAAAGCAGGTATCTACTCTGACGCAGGCCGGAACACTTGTGGCAACTACTACGACAAGGACACGCTTGCTGTGGGTGTCGGTTTTTATGGGCACGACAAAACAGATGCGCAATACTACTTCAAGGAGATGGGATTCGATTTCATCAAGATAGACTATTGCGGGGGCGACGCCCAACAAAACACCGACCGGCTACAACTTGACGAAGAGACCCGATACACAGACATTCGTAAGGCCATCGATGCGACTGGTGTCAAGGATATCCGCATGAATGTGTGCAGATGGAACTATCCAGGCACATGGGTAAGTCAGGTCGCAGACTCATGGCGCACGACGCACGACATCTACGACAGTTGGAAGTCAGTGGCAGGTATCCTGCGCGAAAACCTTTATCTCGCGGGCTACAGCAGCGATGGCCATTACAACGACATGGATATGCTCGAAGTGGGAAGGTCGATGACTGACGAGGAAGATAAGACACACTTCGGAATGTGGTGCATCATGGAGAGTCCGTTGCTCATTGGTTGCGACTTAGGAACCATCAAACCGCAAACCCTTGAACTACTTAAAAATCCAGAGCTCATAGCCCTATCACAGGACAGGCCACACCAACAAGCATACCCCGTGGCATTTTCAAATGGTGTTTACATTCTGGTGAAAGACGTAAAAAACTTACATGGGTTACAGCGCGCGGTAGCTTTTTATAATCCTGCTAACAGCAGTGCCACAGCTACACTTGCATTCCGCGATATAGACCTGGCTGGTACGGTGAAAGTACGCAATGTCTTTGAGCAAAAGGATGAGGGCACACGCACTGGCGAAACGATGCAAGTCGATGTGCCTGCGCATGGCTGCCGCATTTACGTACTTACAGGAACGAAGCGCCTCGACCGCCAGCGTTATGAGGCAGAAACTGCTTACATCTCCGACTATCAGGAACTTTGGAACAACCAAGTGAAGAAAACTGGCATCTACGAGTATGACAATCATTGCTCCTCCGGCATGAAAGCCACATGGTTGGGCTACTCTGAGAAGAACGACTTACAATGGCAAAACGTGTATGTGACTAAGGGTGGTAAGAAGATTCTCAGCTTCAAGTGTCTATCCCCGGACAAGCGTGAGTTCACGGTTAGCGTCAACGGCAGAGATGTTGCAACACTGAATGTGGATGGAAATAAAACCGTCAGTGTGAAGGCTAAACTCAAACAAGGAAACAATGTCATTCGCTTGCACAACAATACCGCGTGGATGCCCGACGTAGACTTTATGTCCATCCGATAGGCTTCTTGCCTAAGAGGATATATGTTAATACAAACAATTAAATATATAGATTATGAAGACTATCATCAGAAAGTATGTGGCAGCCATCGTCTGCCTGTTAGTAGCAAGCACAGCAGTCTATGCTTCAAACGACAAGCCAGTGACCGTATCTCAGCTTCCTAAGGTAGCCCAGAAAGTGCTCCGTGTCAACTTCGGCACCAGTAAGGTAGCTCTGGCCAAGATGGAGAGTGAAGTGTTCGACAAGTCCTACGACATCATTTTCACCAACGGCGATAAGATTGAATTCGACCGCAAAGGCCAGTGGACCGAAGTGAGCTGCAAGCGTTCGGCTGTTCCCTCAGCACTTGTCCCGGCTGCCATCCGCAACTATATTCGCCAGACCTACGCCGGACAGAAGATTGTCGAGATAAGCCGAGACAGCAAAGAGTACGAAGTGAAACTGTCCAACGGATTCGAAGTTAAATTTGACAAGAATTTCCGCGTTCTTGATATCGACGACTGATTGTTCATCCATAAAACGTAAACAAAATGAAAATAAAAGCATTTGTCTTTGCCCTTTTAGCCTCGTTATTTGTCCTTGCCTCGTGCGGCGACGATGACAGTTTTAACCCCAATACCGTGCCAGACGCTGCCAAGACAGTGTTCGCAGAGAAATATCCCGGTGTGTCGGCTACGTGGGAGAACGAGAATGGAATGTTCAAGGCCGAGTTTGTCAGCTCTGACGGCTACGAGGCCGAAGCCTGGTTCTCTCCCCAGGGCGAGTGGATCATGACCGATTTCGACTTTACCGGCACTCTTCCCGCCGCCGTTACCGACTACATCGCGAAGACCTACCCTGGCTATACAGTCGACAAGAACGACATGCTTTGGGTAGAGACCTTCTCTGGCAACCACTTCGAGTTAGAGCTGGAAAAGAAGAACAGTCCCGATGTCTATCTGAAAATAAAGGAAGACGGCACACCGCTGAAGTGATTATCCATAACGTAATATCCACATTAGGGGCAGACAAAAGGTCTGCCCCTACGTATGCTGTTTTTATTGATCTATTTTTACATTATCTAACCCCTTTGTGTTAATTGTAAATCGCTGAGAATCGTTTATTTTGTCATCATCCTGTCTCTTGACGAAAAAACGCGATTTTTGCACAGATTAGCTAAACTACAGTAAGTCAGTAATTTGCATCTTTCATGTCTTTTGTGTATTGATTTATATCAACACATTTTGGCGTTTTACTGTCCTCAAAAAACCTGTTTTCTTGATTCTATCTGCCCTGTTTTGCGTTCCCAAATGCCTTGTTTCGCATCCTAATATGCCGCATATTGCATTCTTATATGCCGCATATTAGAAATCAGCAGCCATTTACTTGTTCTGAAACTACATTTCGTCTGCTGTTTTGTTCTATTTGAGTACTATTACTGGTGTTAATGCCTTGTGTATTATTTAAGAATAAAAGTTAAAAAACATATCGCTGTTACTCCCTTTTTATGATGGCTCTAGTTAATCTTTGCGTTGTAAACTGGCATATATTTTGCGCTAATAACTTTAGGAGGAAGGGTTATGACATATCAGGAGATTTTGTCCAACGCATTACGCCTGTCTGACACAGAGCGCAAGCATCTTATAGGGACATTGGAACAATTGGAATCCAAGGTAGCATCATCAGCCCAGTCGTTGCGTCTGAATCTGT
>CALBJK010000050.1 GCA_937892695.1 uncultured Prevotella sp. | reverse complement strand
CATAAAGTTCGAATTCGGCACACCCGGGGCTATGAAGACTGTCAGCACAAGCGTCGGTACGGACAATGTCTATACGGCGACTGTCGAAGGTCTGAAGCCCGGAACATCATACACCGCGCGTCTCACAGCCGATATTGACGGCGAGGAGCAAGTTTTGGAGAAAACCGTTCGGACGTGGACCGACTACAGCACATACGCTGTCGACTCGTCCGTCAAGCCCGTGAGCCACAAGATAGTATGGAACAATCCTTCAACGCGTGTGCGCCTTTCTCCCGAAAACATCCAGGCCGAATATCCGCGTTTCCTGCGTGTCTCGTCCGACACTATTCTGCTGGCCTATCACGGAGGCGAAGGTCAGGGCGACAACATCGACCACTGGAAGAACATTTACCTACAGCGCAGCACCGATAACGGCAAGACTTGGAGCAGTCCGGTGAAATTGCTCGACAGCTCTATTGACATTGAAGGACTTAGATTCTGGCGGTTCTGCAATCCTGAACTCGTCAAGTTGAAGAACGGATGGATACTGATGCCGTTCATAGCCAACGCCAACCCCGAAACCAACGCCAATTGCCAGGTGATGGTGATGACATCGCGTGACGGCGGCTGTACGTGGAGCGACCCCGTAACCGTAGGGCGCGGACGGACGTGGGAACCACAGATAGTGCAGCTGCCTGGCGGCGAACTCGAATTGCTCGTGTCGAGCGAAGCCCAGTGGTGGCAGAACGGAATAGCTACCAATCAGCAGATTCTTTGCTCGCGCAGTACTGACAACGGGCAAACATGGACGGCTTTCACACGTGCCAGCTACAATCCCGGAAAGCGCGACGGAATGCCATGTGCCGTGCTTCTGGACGGCAACAAAGGACTGGCCTTCTCCGAAGAGAGCATCAACAATAAGTACAGCCCCTACATCGTCCACCGCGACTTGGACGGTGAATGGGATACGTCCGACTGGGATGGTATGGCCGACGACTCTCGTTGGTATGTCGACAAACTCGGATTCTTTGGCGGCGCACCATATATGATAAAGCTGCCAGGAGGCGAAGTCGTTCTGAGCGCACACGGTAACCAGTATGGAGCCGTATGGCAGACAGGGCGGCCACGAGTGGTGATAGGCGACAATACGGCGCACAACTTCGAGAGCCGCACTATTCCTATAGGAGCTTCCGACCTGCCTTGGGGTGAGGGAGCCTATTACAATTCGCTTTTCCTCAAAGACGACAATACTATCTGGCTGGGCATCACTCACAGCAAGTACGACGGAAATACGTGTAAGAGCAATTGTTTAGAATATCTCGAAGGCAAGGTTGTCGAAAAATAGCGATGCCAGTGTGAGTACTGGCCTTCTTGGGCCAGTACGCCGCTTGAAAATAAAGAATACCGCTTAATTAAAATCTATAAAGACTCATGGACAGCATAATACACAGACCGTTGGCAGCAGACTGCAGACATGGTATAATTGCCGATATTTCCGGCAAAGCCGATACTGTTATTTCCAAGACGCACAAGAAGCGCAGTATTCTGAACTCGATTGACGAAATAAAGGATGCAGCCAAAGGCATAATGGATGAATACAAACTGTGCAGAACAGAATCAAAGGATGACAGCCTTTTCGCCATACTCAAGACTGTGAAGCAGTTGGCCGACTATGCTTCGATGCTTTGTCGGCGGACACATCCTGATACTGAAATACCGGAAAGAATAATAGGCCGGTCGGACGGAATTTTCGTCATGCACATGCGCAAGAACATTGAAGTCAATTTGCCAGACAGCAAATATTCGGTCGATTGTCTGGCTCGTGATATGGGAATGAGCCGTACATCGCTAAACAGAAGGACACGACAGGTGCTCGGCACTTCACCCAACAACTACATCAAGCGCGTCAGGTTGGAAAAAGCGGCCATATTGCTGCGTTCGTGTTCTATGAAAATAAACGAGGTTTGTTATACTGTAGGTTTCAACACACCTTCTTATTTTACAAAGACATTCAGGAAGGAGTTCGGATATAATCCCAACGAAATGAAGATGCAGGAATGTAGTGTCGGAAAGTAATTCACGCAATGACGGATGGGGAATATAAAGAAGTCAGGCAAGTGCACTCCGTATATTGGCTCGTTTTGGTCAGGGAGTGCAGTTGCGGCCAAGAGAGGTCTTGAATTTCTCGGTATAGGTGTTATCGATGTCGACCTGCACGGATGCATGATGCTGAAAGCCGTACAAACGACGTCGGATAAGGACAAGGAGACGAACGACATGAGTCTATACTATTGGTATGCCAAGGTATTGTCAGACAACAAACAGACACTTCAACGTATTACAAGTGCTCTTGTCGCAGATTCGGTGTCTTCAAAGAAACCGTTTGTTGACAAGATGCAGCGTATTGGCTTAAATGTGGTCAGCCGTTTCGGCATGATGCTGCGTTGTATTATCTGTGGGACGGCGAGCCTACAGGCAAACCTGGTCGTCTACGTGTAAAAGGCGAGAAGATAGACTTCAAGAATATAGACAAATCCAAGGTCACGATACTTGACACGGACGAGTCTAATGGACAGGTTTAAGTCTTGAAAGCGTGGTGCAAGTCCCTACATCGAAAAATATCACTTGTCATACACATCTTGTCTGGTGGTGGATACCGGTTGTATTTCTCTACAGATGAAAACATGATCGGTCGTGATGTCATGGAATACTATTGCACACGTTTTCAGATTGAGTTCTGTTTCCGTGACGCAAAACAGTTTGTAGGACTTACAGACTGCCAGGCGCGTGACAAGAGAAAACTTGATTTTGCCTTCAACTCTTCATTTACAGCCGTGAATGTCGCCAATATTGTAGGGAAGGAATACGGTTTTTCCGTAGGACGGCTTAAGGAACTGATAGTAAGCGCATACTACGCACAAAGAATTATTG
>CALBJK010000049.1 GCA_937892695.1 uncultured Prevotella sp. | reverse complement strand
GATAGGCAGTGGCTGCAGGTAGTGAGCCAAGTGCCATGTGAAACCATTGATATAATTGCTCGTTTTGTTGAATTCAAGCGGACGCAAATAGTTGCTTACTTTAGGAGATGTGACATTAGGTGTAGCACCTGTTCCGTCTCCATCATAATGAAGCAATGAAGAACCATCAGCATTCACATACTTACTATGCATGTCAGACCCCCAGAGATTCATTCCCTCGATGTGAACCGGAGTGTCAATGAGCTGATCAAGAGAACGCCAACGCTGCAAATCCATCCAGCGGAGTCCTTCTGCGACAAGCTCACTGCGACGTTCACGACGTATACAGTAAAGCACTTTATCCGTCAATTTCTGACCAGCCGAATACAATCCCCAGTCATACTGCGACTTCGTCTTGTCTGGCTCTTTCGACAAATCAGTTGCATTGATTGTTGTCATAGGATCGGCTGCTGCACCGGTGAAACCTGCCGAATGACGGACATCCTTCCAGTATTCGAGAATGTTTCCGCTATTTACGTTATGAGTAAGTTCGTATTCAGCCTCCATATAATTAAGAAGGGCTTCGGTGGCACGGAACAAAGCACAGGCTGTATAGCCGCCGTTGTTGATTGTAAGCGACTTGTCGAACGTACCACCTTTGCGGATGGCGTAACCTGTACTATAACCGCTCTCAATCGTTCCTACAGTTATTGAGGGCATTGGCTCATTTGTGACAGCACGATCAGAATTAAATGACATGTTCTTGAACACGTTGGTCTGTCCTGGAACTTTCAGGAACACGGTCAGACGTGGGTCACGGTTTTTAGCGACATCAGCGATGGTCTGGTCACTGTACTTGTACTCCGAAGCATAGATAGGCTTGCCATCCTTCATCAGATAACCTTCGACCATACTGCGTGTGAGTCCGTTAAGATAGTTGCCTTGCTGTACTGCACACTCTACGTTGTTGGTGATGTTTTTCGTGTTGCTATACTCACGCCAGAGCAAAATTTCAGGAGTTTTCGACATGTCAATCGTTCCCCACAAACTCAAATATGGATTTTCAGGATCGCTTTCCTTTTGAGGAACAGTGCCGGTGTTTACAACGAGCTTGCTCTTGTATCTGTCAGCAACAATCTGCGCTGCTTCGGCTGCAGTCTTGAAGAACCAGTCGCGTTCTTTTTCGATTGATCCTGCCTTGAACTGATAGTTCTTGAGATAATCCTTTTTAGCACCAGGCCATCCCGGTCCGTTGGGAACAAAAGGACTGTTTGCAAAATTCTTCAGCCAAGAACCTTCATAGAGTGCGACACGCGATTTAAGCAACATAGCAGCATCGTAAGACACACGGGTATGATGAGCCTCAAAGTCGGGCTGCATAAAAGTGGTGGCAGAGTCGAGGTCGGAAATGATGAACCGCGCTACATCATTGCAAGGTGTACGCTTGTTTGCAGCAACGAGAACGGCTTCTTCGTCAGACAGCGACTCGGTAATGATTGGCAGGTCACCCCACTTCTGAAGCATGTCAAAGTAGCAGTAAGCTCGGAAGAAATAAAGTTCGCCGATGTACTGGCGTATGTTCTTGTCAGTACCGCTTATACCTTTGGCCTTGTAAGAAGCCAAAGACTCATTAAGCCAGTAATTTACGTTACGTATATTGCCCCAAGCCCAGTTGCTGTTTGTAGTACCTACATTCCACAGTTTAGTACCGTATTTTCCGTCACCGCTACGGTTTGCCATATTGTCGGTATTGACATCATTACCGAATAGGCCATAGCTGTTGTTTCCATGTGAAGGAAGGATATCTGTGTACAGCTTATCTACAGTGGCAAGTAGATTTGCCTCCTTATTCATAAAGCCGTCTGGCGCAATCTGCGAAACAGGTTCCTGCTCCAACCAGTCGCTACATGACGTAAGTCCTGCGGCCAAAGCGACTGTCAGTATTGATAATTTATAAAGTTTCATAATTGTTTGTTCTTTAGAATGATACGTTAAGACCGAATGACAGAGTGCGTGACAAAGGATAACCATTGTTGTTCTCGTGTCCTATCAGCTCAGGGTCAAACTGGTCAGGCATACTTGTTATAGTCAGCAGGTTCTCGGCCGAGAAGAATATGCGGAGATTGCTGATATTCCATTTGCTTGTTACCGCTCTCGGAATGGTATAACCTACCTGAAGGTTCTTCAGACGCACGTATGCAGCATTGAGCAGATAGCGAGTCTGGCACTGTTCATTCTTTGCACTTGGCAATACACGCGGAAGCCAGGCATCTGTATTTGCCTGCTGATAGCCGTTCTTTACCGACCATGAGTTCTCATCGCGGTAGTAGTCTTGCACAGCAGTAATTCCTGCTGCCCACCACATGCCTCCGCCATCAGCTCCGAACAAGAAAGTACTGCCCGTCCAGTAGTCACGCTTCAGCACACCCTGGAAGAACGCACGTACGTCGAAGCCTTTCCAGCTTGCATTTAAGTCAAGACCCATGAGGAAACGAGGTGTCGAGTTACCGATAAGTTTCTTATCACCGAGGTCGTTGATGGTACCGTCACCGCTACTAATCTTGCCGTCGCCGTTGAGATCCTTGTACATGATGTCACCAGCTCCCCATTTGTCGCCGATCGTGCTTTGGTCGACTTTGGCCAGATGGTCTTGCATTTCCTTATCGCTCTTTGCTATACCGACGGTCTCATAACCGAAGATTTCGTTTATGTAGCGACCCTCGATGTATGTGCTTATACTCTTAGTAGGGTTGTTCGGATAGCGTGTAATCTTTGTACGCGAATCGGAAAGATTGAATGTTGCACCATAGTTCAGGCCATTGCTAAGAGCATCTCTCCATGATATCTGCAATTCCCATCCAGAAGTGCGGAGGTCGGTGTTGTTGGTTACAGGTACACTTGTTCCGAGAACAGAAGGAAGCTCAGGAGCATTGCCGACCATGTCTTTCGTGTTACGAATATACCAGTCGAACGAACCGGTCAGACGATTGTTCAACAATCCGAAGTCGAGTCCAAGGTCGTAGCTCTCGATCTTTTCCCATGTAAGCAGAGCCGAAACAAGTCCTGGAGCTGCCACAGTCGAAGGTTTCAGACCGTTCTGAAGCCATGTGCCTGATGTTGGATTATAAGTTATTGTCTGATAAGTACGATACCAGTCGTCAGTGTTCTGATTGCCGAGCGAGCCGTACGAAGCACGAAATTTCAGCAAGTTAACAGTCTTGGCCGCACTTTGGAAGAACTTCTCGTTAGCGATATTCCAACCTAACGAAACTGACGGGAATGTACGCCACATCTGATTGCGACGGAAACGTGATGTTCCGTCATGGCGGACATTCACTTCCAAGAGGTAACGCTCGTCGTAATTATAATTCAGACGACCGAAGAAGCCAGCCGTTTGCCACTGGTTGCGGTATCCGCTTATTGACGGGTCGATGAGGTTGCCGTTTTGTCCGAGTCCGGTAGTAAGGTTGAGTTCAGGACGCGTGTCATCGATAAGTCCGTTACGAGTAGCGTCGAAGTAGAACTGCTTGAGCTGTTCAGCCTGGAAACCGGCCATAACATGAAAGTCATGCTTTTTGGCTATATTGAAACCATATTCTGTGTAAGCCTGGAAGTTGAAATAGTTTTCCTTCTTATCGCTCTCATGTACTTCACTGTTAATACGTCCAGAGTTAGCGGTGTTCACATACGGATTGCCGTTGACATCGTGGTTGTATGTGGTATGGGTGTCCCAGTGATTATTAACGTTATCAGTCTTGTATGTAAAGTCGACATGAGTCTTCCAGTTCTTTATCGGCTCAATCGTAAAGTTGACTTGCTGAGTCAGAATGTCACGCTGGGTCGTGTCCTTTCCTCCCTGAGCTATCTGAAGTCCTGGAGATGGTGCGTCAAACATATATCCGTTACGGTCGTAAAGCGGAACAATAGGCCATCCTTGACGAGCCAAATCGTTGTAGACATTGCTGTCCCAACGAGAAGGACGTACATAATCGGTACGGACGAAGCGCATGTTATAGTTCATCGACAGCCATTTAGTGATATTGATGCCCAGCTTGGCAGTCGAGTTGTATCGCTTGTAGTTGTCATCATTGAGCTTCAGGAAACCGTTGTTATCAAGATAGTTGAACGATGCATAATAGTTGACATTATCGTTTGCCCCACTCACGCTTGCATTGTGCTCCATGGCGAAAGTAGAAGATTTGTAAAGTGCATCGTACCAGTCAACATCGTCAAAACCATAACCGTTGGTAGGATCGTTCTTCACCGGATCGTACGGCGAGCCCCAAATGTTGCCATTAGGCATGATGCCGTATACTAACGTACCATCGGCCGTGCGGCGCGTACCGGGACCTACGGGAGTGGCATTGTGATAAGCGACAATTCCGTCCATCCACTTCTTGCCGATGTATTCGGCACCTCCATTGTTGACCATCATATCGTTCAGCCAACTTGCGAAATCTACAGAATTCATGGTATGCTTACCGCGAATCATGCCGCTGAAACGGAAGCTGTTGTTATAATTGATGCTTACTTTGCCTTGCTTACCCTTCTTTGTGGTGATGAGGATTACGCCGAATGGGGCACGCGAACCGTAGATTGAAGATGCTGCTGCATCCTTCAGCACCGACACACTCTCTATGTCCTGAGAGTTGAGCGTATTGATATCGCCTTCGGCACCGTCGATAAGAACAAGAGGCGAACCGCTCGTACCCTCTCCGATAGTAGCAGTACCACGAACGTTGATACTTGGATTGGAATCGAGTCGACCGCTCGAAGAACTGATTTGCAATCCAGGAATCAATCCTTGCAGAGCGGAAGCCGCGCTCTGCACAGGGCGCTGGGCTATTTCCTTGCTGGTAACGACAGATACGGCACCGGTGAGGTTGACCTTCTTCTGTGTTCCGAAACCTACTACGACGACATCCTGAAGAGTATGAGAATCGTCCTTCATCGTCACATTCAGACTCTGGCCTGGACGGAACGAAACCTTCTGGGTAGTGTAACCGATTGATGAGATTTCGAGCGTACCGCCTTTGGCAACGTTATTCAGTACGAAGTTTCCGTCGATGTCGGTTATTGCTCCGACCTTGCCTACGCCGTCAATCTTTACTGTTGCGCCGATAACGGGTTCGCCCGCGCTGTCGACAACCTTTCCTTTGACTTCGCCCTGCGTCTGTTCGGCCTGGATGGCCTGAGCTGCGCCCGTGACGGCCGAAGCCGGAAGGGTCAGTCCTGCAAGAGCTGCTGCGAATACTGAAGGAAGCAGTATCCGTCTGGAAGAAAACTGTAAATAGTTCTTGTCCATACTTATATTGAAATTGTTTAGTTGAATTCTCGTAATTGCACGATATGTCAAACGTTCGTTTATTACTCAGACCTTCACGTCATTGCGCCATGTTCCACCTTTTATATATTGAGAGATTCAAAACCTTTCTAATAGTCGAGACAGCAACAAGGTTGAACGTTAAGTGAAAATTCGATATTAAGTTAATCGCCTCATACATATTCATTGCTTAGTATTCATGGACGATTGTCTTTAATTTCATTTTCGATTGCAAATTTAATCGAAATTTCACATTCTCACAGGGGTAAAATTCGTACGAAAAGGGAATTTTTCCGTAAAAACGAGATCTGACGACTAACAGACATTATTCAAGTTCGGATTTACGTTTTCTTCCCAACGGATACATTATCATTTGTATCGCCAGTATGTAAGCACGGCTAATGCGTCCGTCGATAGCACCCTCGCAGTAGAGACACCACTTCGGCGCGTCTCCCCCAGAGGAGTGCAATCACATACCGCATATTATGGAAAACACGGGTGGCATTCCGTTTGGGAAACGCACCGGAGTGGCGTCTCTACTCCATGGGATTACTTCCAGAAGGCAGCAGGCGACCAGCTGTCGCGCCACTCTACCACGGGCACACCCTTATTGAACGTTATGGGCAGCCACACGTAACGGGCATCGATAGGATTCTTCGGCCGCCAGATGTCGGCCATGAAGATGAAGGCATCTTTCTTGCCTTCCACCTTTAATATATATGTGCTCTGTCCGCCAAAGGTGATCTCGGCCTTCGGCCCTACACAGGGATTGGGCAGCTGTTTCCACGGACCGAATATGTTCTTGGCCGTGAACATGCGTGCCTCGTTGGGATCCCATCCGGTGCAGCCGCTTGTTATCATCCAGTAGGCGCCGTCCTTCTTGAATATGGCCGGTGCCTCGTTGTGGCCGCCGGGGGCGAGACGGACGAAGCGTCCGGTGTGGGCAGTATAGTCGTCGGTCAGCTCGGCTATCTGGAGAGTGAGATTTTCTTCTGACGAATAAATGTGATATGCCTTGCCGTCGTCGTCGACAAAGATTGTCTGGTCGCGCGCCATCTGCCCTCCGGCGAGGTCGCGACGGAAGTAGAGTCCCTCCTTTACGGCCTTACGCCACTGGGGTGTCCACCATGTCTTGTAGTTGTCGACATCGAGCGTGTCCATTACGGCCTTGGCTTTCTTAGATATTCCGCAGGGATACTTTCCGGGATTCACCCTACCCGACCTGACGAAACGGTATGGGCCTGTTGGGGTGTCACTAACGGCCACGGCGTAGCGGGCGGCTGCATAGCCCTGGCCTTTGAGTTCGAGATGGAACC
>CALBJK010000048.1 GCA_937892695.1 uncultured Prevotella sp. | reverse complement strand
AAGTGGAGTTCCACATTCCGGACAACACGTTATAAACTTAACAGGTTCTGCATCAGCGGCTCTACGGTTTTTATCAACACCTACGATTTTAGGGATAATTTCGCCTCCCTTTTCGACATAAACATAATCGCCAAGATGCAAGTCAAAGTTTTTTATGAAATCTTCATTGTTGAGCGTAGCACGACGTACTGTTGTTCCGGCAAGCAGTATTGGGTCTAGATTGGCTACAGGAGTGACAGCACCGGTGCGTCCTACCTGAAAACTTACACTATTGAGACGAGTGCAGGCCCGTTCCGCCTTAAACTTGTAAGCTATCGCCCATCGTGGACTTTTAGCAGTATATCCAAGCCGGCTTTGCTGGCTCAACGAATTTACTTTCAGAACAATACCGTCTGTTGCAACAGGTAGGTTCTTGCGTTCTTTGTCCCAATAATTTATGTAATCGTATATCTCTTGCAAAGTTTTTACCTTGCGCATGCCTTGACTTATCTTAAATCCCCAACGTGCAGCTTCCATCAGATTTTCGTAATGTCCATCCGTAGGAAGGTTTTCTCCGAGGACATAGTAAAGATAGCTGTCAAGCTTACGTTCTGCCACAACACGCGAATTCTGACTTTTTAGTGTTCCACTGGCAGCATTGCGCGGATTGGCGAACAAAGGCTCTTCAGCAGCTTCACGTTCTGCATTCAAGCTGTTGAATACCTTCCATGGCATCAGCACTTCTCCCCTGATTTCAAATTCATCAGGGAACCCGGTTCCAGGCAATACCAATGGTATGCAATTTATAGTTTTTACGTTTGCCGTCACATCGTCGCCATGTACACCGTCTCCACGTGTTGCTCCCTGCACAAGCCTTCCACTCTTGTAGGTCAAAGAAATAGACAATCCGTCATACTTCATTTCACAGCAAACCTCAAAATCATCACCGTTCAGTCCACGTTTCACGCTGTCATACCACTCGGCCACATCCTGCTCATTATAAGTATTGGCAAGAGAGAGCATAGGGTATTTGTGAGTCACTTGCCTGAAGCTTTGATTAAGATCGCTTCCTACTCTCTGTGTCGGCGAATCAGGATCGTAAAGTTCAGGGTGTCGTCCTTCCAAAGTTTGTAGTTCATGCATAAGCATATCAAATTCTTGGTCGCTTATGGAAGGACTGTTGAGCACGTAATATTTGTAATTATATTCGTGCAATAATTTTCTTAATTGGTAGATGCGTTCTTTTTCGTCCATAATCATTTCATCATTTTGACAAGAACCTTATTAATATGTGCGCCATCCATGTCAATCATCTCAAATCTGAACGTATGGCCATACGAAATGCTCCCCCCCCACATGGGTATATGTTCTATCGTGTGAATGCAAAGTCCTGCAACAGTATTGTATTCATTGTTTTCAAACACGTCTTCTTCCGAAAAATATTTCAATAAACAGTACATCGGAAACTGGCCGTCTACCTGCAAGCAGTCGCTTCCACTACGTTTTACAATAGGTGGTTGACCGTCACCTTTATCGTAGTGCATATTTCCGACCAATCCTTCTAGTATGCCTTTCAGCTTCAACAGCTTGAAAAGAGATGCAGTTGTAGTAGAAAGTAACCACACGAACGGTAATGCCAATTGTGAAAGCATAGATATCGGTCTGGCCACAGTTTTAGCCACTGGTTCGGACATATAAAGTCCGATACGTTTAGGAAGCAATTCGCCTAAAATCAGAGTGAGGTAAGTCACGACAATTACTATCACAGTATGGGTTATGGCTGATGCGTAAACAGGCGACACACCCATAATTTCAAGCCATACAGCAGCTTCAGAAGCAATGAAACTGCCCGAGTAAATAAAGGTAAGTATTCCGATGAGGGTAATTCTTATCTGTATCGTGGAGAGAAAACGACCGGGCTGTTTAGTCAGACGAAAAGCGGCACGCGACGACATGTTGTCTTTTTTAGCTTCTGTTCCAAGTTTCGACTTTCTGTCTGAAACCATTGCGATTTCAGACATGGTAAAAATACCATTGAGGGTTATAAGTCCAATTATGATGAATATTTCAGTCATATTCTGTGTTCGTATTCTTCATAAGAATGTATATTATTACCGGAGCACCAAGAAATGAAGTAACTGCATTCAGCGGCAAAGTTCCACTCTTCCATACGATTTCTGTCGCTATATTACAAAACATGGCTGCAGCAGCCCCCACCAGAACCGTTGCAGGAAGCAGCTTACGAAAATCAGAAGAACCCAACATCAGACGGGAAAAATGTGGCACGATAAGACCGATAAAGGCAACCGGTCCACAAAAGGCCGTCGTCACAGCAGTAAGCAAACCAGACACGACAAGCACCCTATTGCGGACATAATTTGCATTTATGCCTAAGTTCATAGCATAACGGTCGCCAAGCGACAGTACGTTGAGAGGCTTTACCAGTAATGCTGCTACGGTCACGCCGACGATGACAAGTCCAGCAAACAACGGAATCTGCGATAAAGGTACATTACCGAAGCTACCCATTCCCCAAGTGACGTATGAACGTAATCCTTCGTTGGAGGAAAAATAACTCAGCAGTATTATCATAGACGAAACTAGATACCCTGCCATCAATCCGACGATTATCACAAGGTTTTTGCTACGCATTCTGACTGAAATGAAAAATATAACAGCTGTCATCAATATCGATCCGGCAAAAGCAGAACAAAGAACAGAACTAAGTCCGACTGACGAAACCGAATCCCATACCAGAGTACCGCCTGTGATGAGCACAACCACTGCCACACCTAGTCCTGCAGCACTACTTATACCGAAAACGGACGGGTCGGCAAGAGGATTATGGAAAACCGTCTGTAAAATCAGTCCGCTTACCGCCAGACCACCTCCGCAAAACATTGCCGTCAAAGTCTGAGGCAGACGTGATTCAAGGATTATGAAGTTCCATGCCGGATTGTCGCTATAGTCGCCCATAACTATTGAAATCACATCTTGCAACGGTATATGTACGGATCCGATAAACAAACTGCAAACCAACAATACACAAACTGCAATTCCAATCGTCATGCAAAGGAACCATACATTCTTACAACCTTCCGTCATCCGTAGCACCTTCTAACGAAAACTGACAGTCTCAGATTTTCAAATTCTTTATGATTTCTGTTATCTTCTGCAAGGTCGTGAGTCTTGTCGGCACAAGGGGTAGCCTTAGAACATTCTCCACAAACCCCATTTCATAGAGAAGGGCCTTTACACCTGCAGGATTTCCGTCAACAAACAGTAGCGAATAAAGTTCGGCAAACTGATGGTGTATCTTACGTGCGGCCTCATACTCGCCTTTATTTTCAAAGCGAATCATCCGTGAGAACTCTCTCGGAAGAGCATTGCCGATGACCGATATGGCTCCTACAGCCCCACTGGCAACCATCGAGAAAGTCAACGCGTCGTCACCGCTGAGTACAGCAAATCGCTCCGGCTTGTTCTTTATTATTTCGTCGACCTGCTCTAGATTGCCACTTGCTTCCTTTACGGCTATGATGTTCGGACAATCGTTTGCCAGACGCACTGTGGTTTCTGCTTTCAGATTAACCCCCGTGCGGCCTGGTACATTATATAGTACGACAGGCAATGGGCTGGCTGCAGCAATAGCGCGGAAATGCTGGTAAAGCCCTTCTTGCGATGGTTTATTG
>CALBJK010000047.1 GCA_937892695.1 uncultured Prevotella sp. | reverse complement strand
CATCAAATGCTCTTGATCGCAGATTTTTTGCGGAAGTTATTTTTTGAACATTACTTACAGTTTATTTTCGTTGTTTGTTTGCTGTTGTTTTATGCGATTCGGTATGCTGTACCGTAATTGTATCTTTGGCGTATCGTCAAAGGCTGATTGCTGCTTTCAATATGAAACCGCTGCACCTTTATTTGTTGTCTTTTCTGAGTGCTTTTCCAATATGCCGCATTTCAGGCTCCAATATGCCGCATTTCAGACTCTAATATGCCGCGTTTCAGAACGCCAAAAGCCCCATTCTGAAACCTGAAATGACTGACTCAGCAAGTGCTTGAAAACGAGCTGATTGCGAGCTATGCTTTTAACTGTTTTCTTGTAGTAACTATTTGTAAGCGGTATATGCTTCCAGCATATGGATAAGCTGTCCGTGAGCATCCAGCGTTTTCAATTATGGATATCCACCAGTTTTCTCGATATGTAGAAACAATAGAATCTTTGGAAAAGGACGCAAAGGTTATCAAAGGCCTGTCCATCCCGGCTCGAATCATAGAGAATGCCTTGACTACTTTGTTTTAACTATTCTTCTGTATTTCGCTAAGTTCCTCAAGTTTTTTGCTTATCTTTGCATCAGATAGGCTGCGCTTGGGGTAATTGAGAGAATGCTCTCTTGCATTATCAATGTAAAACGATAAGCTATCTTGGTAATTATTATGCTGTAATTCTTTATGACAGATATAAAAAGAAGCAAAAGGACATTTTCGTTCGAGGTGCTTCCTCCGCTTAAAGGAACGGGCACAACGAATTTGTTTTCTACAATAGACGGTTTGAAGGATTTCAATCCCGCATACATCAATATCACTACCCACCACAGCGAGTATGTTTATCGTGAACTGGAGGACGGCCATTTCGAACGGTTGCGTATGCGTCGCCGTCCTGGCACGGTAGCTATTGCAGCCGCCATACAGAACAAGTACCATATACCGGTCATTCCGCATGTCATCTGTAGCGGTGTGACCAAAGAGGACATCGAGTATGAGCTTATCGACCTGCAGTTCTTAGGCATAAGCAAGATTCTCCTACTGCGAGGTGACAAGGCACGCGACGACAGGCGGTTCGTGCCTACACCCGGCGGACATGCCCATACGACAGACCTTATAGCTCAGGTAGACCGGTTCAATGATGGCTTCTTCGTAGACGGATCACCTATCAAATGTCCCGGAGAGAAGTTCACTTTCGGAGTGGCGGCATATCCGGAGAAGCATGAGGAAGCTCCGAACATGGATATGGATATGGCATATCTGAAGATGAAGCAGGAGATGGGTGCGCAATATGCCGTAACCCAGATGTTCTTCGACAACGGCAAATATTTTGACTTTGTTGCCAAGGCACGTGCTATGGGCATAACCATCCCTATCGTTCCGGGCATAAAACCGTTGGCCAAATTGTCGCAGCTTACTGTGGTGCCGAAGACGTTCCACTGCGACTTGCCACAGGAACTGGCTCTGGAGGTTGTGAAGTGTAAGACCGACGAGGATGCCAAACGTCTGGGCATAGAATGGACTACGGAACAGTGCCGAAAGCTTTACGAAGGTGGAGTGGGTAATATTCATTTCTACACCGTATCGGCTGCCGATTCGGTCAGAGAGATTGTGAAACGGCTGTTGTAATCATAACATTAATCAGTAAGACGATTTCGGAAGCTATGGATTTCAGCGATGTGATAGGGCAGGAAGAGACGAAGCAGCGGCTCATACAGCTTGTAGAAGAGGAGCGTGTGCCACATGCAATATTGCTGTGCGGACCGCAAGGGTCAGGCAAGATGGCTTTGGCTTTGGCCTTTGCGTCGTATTTGCTCGACAACAGCCCTCTTTTGCGCCAATGGAATCATCCCGACCTCCACTTCATTTATCCAACCATCAAACTTCCGTCAATGGGCAGCGAGCATCAGCCTGTTAGTGACGATTTTGCCAAAGAATGGAAAACAATGCTCTCGCGGGGTCCATATTTCACTCTCGAACAATGGATGGCGGCTATCGGTGCAGCAAATCAGCAGGCCATAATAACTGCTGCCGAAAGTGATGACCTTTCGCGTAAACTCAGTTTGAAGTCGAGTCAGGGCGGACGCAAAGTTTGCATTGTATGGCTTCCCGAACGTATGAACGTCACGTGTGCCAACAAGTTGCTCAAACTACTGGAAGAGCCACCTGAGCACACAGTCTTTCTTATGGTGAGCGAAAATCCGGAACAATTGCTCGAGACTGTGCGAAGCCGAATGCAGCGTATTGACGTGAAACGTATCGATGACAGGTGTCTGGAGAAAGCCCTCGAAGATAAACGGGGGCTTGAACACGAAGTCGCACATCGTATCGCCCGGGTTGCAGACGGCAGCTGGACGGCAGCACTAGAAGCTCTCGACTCAGGCAGCGAGAACAGCATGTTTTTCAAGCTCTTCACTATGCTCATGCGTTATGCTTACCTGCGTGATGTGAAGGGGCTGAAACAATGGAGCGAAAGTGTGGCTGCTCTGGGACGAGAGAAACAGAAGCGGCTGCTCGCCTATTTTTCGCGGATGGTGAGGGAAAACTTCATGTTCAATTTCCGAAACTCCTCATTGGTCTACATGACTAAGGAAGAAGAGCAGTTTGCAGGAAAGTTTTCGCCGTTTGTAAACGAAGCCAATGTCATAGACATGTACGACATGCTAGAAAAGCTAAGACGAGACATTGCACAGAACGCTAATGCCAAGATGGCTTTCTTCGAGTCTGCGTTGCAAATGATAATATTGCTCAGAAAGAAACCCTGACCCCCATGCGGAATATAGTGGAATTAGGGTTCTATTATATATTCAAATTAAAAAGTTTCAAGTAAAGTTATGACCGACTTTAAAAATAAGAATTTCCATATATCGCGTAACTGCGGACGCGGCTTGTGCCATTGTGCATGTGGTCGTCAGGACAAGCAGCTCAACACTTACGACTGGCTCTACGATGTGCCAGGTAACGCCCAAAGTACGGACCTGGTCGAAGTGCAATTCAAAAATACCAGAAAAGGGTACTATCACAATGTGAACAATCTTGACCTGAAGAAAGGAGACATAGTGGCAGTAGAGGCTAGTCCTGGACATGACATAGGTGTTGTAACTCTGACCGGTCGGCTGGTCAATCTACAGATAAAAAAGGCCAATCTAAAATCGCAGGACGACATAAAGCGTGTTTATCGCATTGCCAAGCCTGTCGATATGGATAAATACAAGGAAGCCAAGAGCCGCGAGCACGGAACGATGATACAAAGCCGGCAGATAGCCAAGAATC
>CALBJK010000046.1 GCA_937892695.1 uncultured Prevotella sp. | reverse complement strand
TAAATGTTAATCAAGGGTGTGAAAGCATTCATTATCAGAATAGCAAATGACATTCCTTCCGGATATGCTCCCCAATTACGTATCACAACAGTAAGAAGACCTATTGAAATTCCATAAATTATTTGTCCTTTATGAGTCATTGGTGATGTAACATAATCAGTAGCCATAAATATGGCACCGAACAAAAGGCCTCCACTCAATATTGTCATAACCGGATCAGCATACGATTTGTCTGCAATGTGCAAGAGACCTGATAAAGCGTACACCGTAATTAAAATGCTAAATGGAATATGATAAGTTATAATCCTTTTCCATATCAGAAAAACAAGACCGGCAAGCAAGGCCAAAGCACAGACCTCTCCGATAGAACCGGCTCCGTGGTTTATTCCCGGATTGCCTATAAACAAATGCCAATAGTCGGGCATAGAATCCAACAAAGAGGCATCCCTGCTTTTTATTGCTGCCTTCATTATGCTCAAAGGAGTCGCTGCCGTCGTAGCATCAGTATACTCTACAAGCTGACCTTCTACTGGCCACGAAGTCATCTGCGTCGGGAATGAGACCAGCAGAAAGCAACGTCCTACCAGTGCAGGATTGAAAAGGTTGCATCCCAATCCTCCAAATGTCATTTTACCTATACCTATGGCCACGATTGCCCCTACCAGCACAATCCAGACAGGAAGGTTAGAAGGCAAGTTGAAGCCAAGCAGCAGCCCTGTCACTATGGCCGAACCGTCCTTAATGGTATTACATTCATTATGCAACAGATATTTATTGATTACGTATTCTACCAAGACACAAGAAAGGATACTCGTAGTGCACACGATTGCCGCTCCTATGCCGAAATAGAAGAAAGACACTATCAAAGCAGGAATGAGTGCAATGACTACTCCGTACATGTTATGTTCTATCGAATCCGAGCCATGAACATGAGGCGATAACGAGATATTTAAAATTGGCATTACTTTGACTTTTCTTATTTTACATCTTTAAGTTGCTCCTGTTTACGCGACTTTACCAGTTTCATTACAACTGACTTGCCTGTTCTTATATTGTCTAATAAAGGTCGGTGAGCCGGACATGTGTACTGACATGAGCCACATTCTATACACGATGTTATGAATTCTTGTTCCAGACGTTCCCACTGTTTCTTTGCAGAAAGAGCAGCAATGAGATATGGCTCAAGCCCCATTGGACAAGCCGAAACACATTTTGCACATCTGATACATGGTTGCGGATTCATTCGTTTCGACTCAGCACCAGACAATATAGTGACACAATTTGTTCCTTTACAAACTGGTACAGTTTCTGACACCAAAGCTTTTCCCATCATCGGGCCACCAGCTATCAGCTTTACATCACCGTCAGGAAGACCACCGCATATATTTATCAAGTTATGAATAGGTGTTCCCATTCGCACAAGAAAATTTTGAGGTCTACCCAAGTTTTTACCAGTAACAGTCGTATACCTTTCAAACAGCGGTTTGTTTTTCATCACAGCCTGATAAACAGCGTATGCCGTACCTACATTTTGAACTATTGCCCCAACGCTTGATGGTATTGCCGGAGGTGGCGGCACTTCGCGTCCGAGAACCGCATCGACAAGCTGCTTTTCACCACCCTGAGGATACCGTTTTTTCAAAGCAACTACTTCAACACTCGAAATTTTCTTTGTTTTCGAAATAAAAAGAGAGATGGCTTTCGGCTTGTTTATTTCAATTCCTATGTAAGCTTTTGGAGCAGAAACGGCTTTCATTATCAATTCAATGCCGACAATGATTTCATCTGCATGCTCTATCATAAGACGATAATCAGACGTTATGTATGGTTCACACTCCACCCCGTTTATTACTACTGCGTCTATTTTTGTATTTTTCGGAGGCAAAAGCTTTATGTATGTAGGAAATCCGGCGCCACCCATACCTGTTATGCCTGCATCCTTCACTCCGTTAACTATTTTTTCCGGTGTGAGTTCCGGATGGTCTGTCAATGATTCTGTTTTGTCTGTACGGTCAATGGTGTCTTCCCATTCGTCACCTTCAACATCAACAATGATTGCCGGAACTCTGTATCCTGTAGCATCAAAAACGTTTTCAATTTTTTCCACCCTGCCCGATACAGACGAGAAAATCGGTGACGAAACAAAACCTCCTGCTTCGGCAATTTTAGTACCGACCTTCACCCTGTCACCTCTCTTTACAATCGGCACAGCCGGAACACCTATATGTTGCTTTAAAGGAAATATGGCTTTAGAGGGTAATGGAGCACATACCGTCTGAGTTTCAGCCGTCATCTTACACTCTTTTAGATTTACTCCCCCTATTTTGAATGTTCTTAATTTCATACCATCAATCTATTAGTAGACTTAATGTCTGAATCTGGCATATTACTACCATTCCCGACAATTTTACGTACAGGGAAATTCACAGCGGTAATGATATTGCGCGGACACACTTTTTCGCATTTTCTACACAATCGGCACTTATTGGAATCGATGTAAGCAAGATTATTTTCAACAACGATAGCGTCAAACCGGCATTCTTTTTTACATTTGCCGCACCCGATACAAGACACATCACAAGCTCTCATAGCTACCGGTCCACGGTCATGGTTCATGCAGGGTATATAGACGCGACGGTCGCGAAGTCCTTTCTTCCTTAACTCAATTATATTTCGAGGGCAAGCCTTGACACATGCACCACATGCAGTACATTTGTTTTCATCGACTACAGAAAGACGAGTTAGCGAGTCGATAGAAAGTGCGCCAAAAGAGCAAGTAGCAACACAGTCGCCACACCCCAGGCATCCATACCCACAGGCAGTTTCACCTGTACCACACATATTTACGGCTGCACAAGTGGCCAAGCCACTGTATTCGGCCATCAACTTACGTTTCTGGTAACTTCCGGCACATCTTACCACAGCTATCATCGGGTCGGATTGGACATTTCCGACACCAAGAATATCAGCTATTTTTCCCATAGTATCCTGACCTCCTACAGGACATGCCAATCCATTCAAAGAACCCTTATCGGCAGCTTTGACCAAAGCTCCAGCCAAGCCGGAACATCCGGGATAACCACATCCGCCGCAATTAGCCTGAGGAAGAGCCGACATGACTTGTACTACCCTCGGGTCGGTCCGTACAGCAAAACGATTCAAGCACACATACAAAATCATCGCGGCAACGAGAGCGATACTGCCAAGCACCATTATGGAAATTACATAACTATTCATAAATCACATTTGGTATTGTCGGCAATTTCCATAATAAAATTCCTTGATAGCGCGGTACGAAAGTGGAAAAGGACTGCATAATAGCCAAGAACAGACAAAAGAGACAGCAAACAGGCTGTCATTTCACTTATATACAAAGCAGAACATAGTCCAAAAGTAATCAAAAGGACAACCAATGGCAACCCGAAGCCAAGCAACACGGCCTTAAGTCCCGACTTGCTATCCATAACCACACACACATGACTGCCAATCTTCAAGTCAGACTCACAGTCATTGTAAGCATTGACAGTAATCTCCCGGCTTCCGGCTTTAGAACAAGACGATGCCACTTCACAAGAACTGCATCCCGATGTCCGCGCCACCAGCACCTTCACATTACGTCCGTCAATACACAAAACAGTACCAAATATTTGAGTCTTATAGCTTGTCATTTTTCTGTCAAAAACGTGCAATTAATACTTATGCAAAAGTAATATTATTATTTCGATTGACAAATATTTATTGATATTTTAAGTCGTGTCTTGCTAATTATTGATAGAAATGGTGTACTTTTGCAAAGTAATAAAGAATCGAAAATGAAAACGACAGAACAAACCTCAAACCAGCTTGAGCGTTTTATCAAAAAAATCGCCGACAAGTTCCATGCTAGCCAAGACGATGCTGTCTTCACTGACATACACATTCAGGCGAATCAAGAAAGCGGAGAACTGATGGCCTTTGACGATGACGACAACGAAATCACCCATTGCATAATAGAGCAATGGATTGGCAACAAAGACAGTGACTTCTACGACAGCATCGCTAAAGTATTGCAGAATGTTTTCAGCCGCAATCACCAGATAGTCGACAATATGGGATTATTCAAGCCATACAGTTTCGTGTTGGAAAATGAAGAAAAGGAAAATATTGCAGAAATTTATATTTGTGATGACGACATCGCTATTATTCACGACGATCTTATGAAGAATCTCGATGCCGACCTCGACAATTTCCTTACAGAATTACTTAAAGATGAAACAAAATAGAAAGACAAGAAAGGGGCCTCCAGACACGATTAGGAAAAACGCTTAACCTTGTCTGGAGGATTTTATACTTAGAAAACGGCAGGCTATAGCAAAAGATAGACTAAAGCCTGACTTTTTCCTTTACGCCTTTACTCTCATTACCCATACGGTCCAACGCGGTGACAACATAAGTAAACTTGGACAAACCATCCCGATATGGTAACTTTAGCATAGTATCTTCCGTAACAGCGACAATTTTAGAAGGGTCGTCTATGTCTCCCCTTTCCCGAATCTGTAGACAACGTATTTCACCACTACGTCGTCCCAATCCTTACCTCTGGGTTTAGTCCAAAACAAAATGTATCCGTCACTTGTCCATACAGGAGTTACATTTTTCGGCTTCTTTGGTTTTTTCCGGTCTATGAACGGCATTAGCGGTGGCAATGCCGGATATTTCCAATAATAGCTACGCAACACCTGTCCATAGTTGCCAACATTGTCGACAACAGCCTTTGCATACCATAAGACTGCACCCTGGACATTGTTCATATTGGCCCGCAAAGCAAACTTTGCCGGCATCTGATTAACATTCGGATTTGACGGGTCTGCATATTTGACAGTGCGCTCTACATCTTCACCGATGAACAGTGGACGCATTCCTGCATACTTGTTCCACCAAGTAATCAGAGTCTTGTAGTCGGCTGCCGGATTACCTATCTGCCAATAAAGCTGAGGAACACAATAGTCTATCCAACCATTATTGACCCATAACAGCACATCGGCATACAAGTCATCATAATTCTGCAACCCGTTTGTATTGCTGCCAATTGCAGGGGCGTTTTTTTTGTTCCGGTAGATTCCGAACGGAGAGACTCCGAACTTAACCCACGGTTTGCGCTTATGTATAGTCTCGCCCAGTTCTTTTATGAAGACATTTACATTGTCTCGTCTCCAGTCGTTTACATTCTTTATACCATTCCCAAACCTTCTGAATTCGTTACCGTCAGGTATCTGAAGTCCGGCAACTGGATACGGATAAAAATAATCGTCAATATGGAGTCCGTCGATATCATACCTTTTCACAATGTCGTCCACAACATCGCAAATATATTGTCTGTTTTCAGGCAGACCTGGATTAAGAATAAACTGTCCGTCATAAGTGAACACCCTGTCTGGATGCTTTATTGCTACATGGTTATTGGCCAAAGCCGTTGTGGTTTTAGTCTTTGCCCTATAAGGATTAATCCAGGCATGAAGTTCCATTCCTCGCCTGTGACACTGCTCTATCATCCACTGTAAAGGATCCCAGTAAGGGACAGGTGCCTTACCCTGCACACCAGTCAAGAAACGACTCCACGGTTCCAATTTGCTTTCATAAAGCGCATCACATTCAGGACGCACCTGAAAGATAATTGCATTGACACCATCTTTCTTCAATTCGTCAAGCTGATAGGTTAGCGTACGCTTCATAGTCGCTGTTGACATACCAAGAAACTGACCGTTCACACATTGTATCCAAGCCCCACGGAATTCTCGTTTTGAATGCCTATACTCTGCCCCTACAGGAACACACACCATGAAACAGAACAAAAAGCACAGAATTGATGACAAAAAAGGTTTTCTCATTTATTTTATTGTTAAGCAAAGCCTTAAAGATATTCACACCAGTGTTCCTCATACGCTATGCTGTATTTTGTATCAGCAAAATTAATAAAACTAATCGGAAAGTAAGTAAAAAGATGTTGCTTTTTTGTTTTTTAACCCTGAAAGACCATCTTCATTAACAGTCGTAATGATACTTTTATGTCATTCAAACGAGAGAATTAAAAACAGAATCATTTTAAATTGTAACTTGATTGTCTAATTTCAAGGTTAAAAAAGAATCCGTTTCTCTATTTGAGCCATATAACAACTTTCAAAACTCACGAATTATTCACCAAGTCATATCTATTTACGAAAAACGTCAGTTATGAGAATTCAACGTCCAAGCAGGAAGCATTGATAATCAGTCTTTTATAAAATCGTTCAAAAGAAAAGCCGAATCTAAAAGAATTATTAGTCAAAAAATGACATGAAAATACATCATTTCGAACCATTAAACATGGCATTTGGAATTCTGAAATGCCGCATATTGAACTATAATATGCCCCATTTTGCATTACCAGATGCGGCATATTGGAAAATAGAACTGTACATCACATCTTTCCCGAGCCATTTCAGGAGTTGAGAACTTCTATTTCACGATTTTATTTTATCAAATAAAAGTCACAAAAACATCATAAATTCGAAGTTTTAAATTGAAAGTAAGACTGTTTCGCGGTACATCTTTAAATTTCAGAAAGGCACCATCATGAATACATTCCTTTACAGAAACGACAACAAACGACTTATATCAGTACAAATAGTACGAACCAGAAATAAGTCATAAAAAATTTCAAAGATGTATTACTTGCTGTTCTGTGGCAGAAGAATTGTCTTGAACCAGTCTTTCAGAATTCCTCCTGCCCTGTTCTGAGAATCGGCAACAAGAATAACTACCTGGACACCATTTTTAAGCTTAGGCCCTAAACACATTCCTTCATAGTTGGCCACTGAGTGATTGAACAGACCCAATCTGGTCGTCCATTCACATACAAGACGTTTTGGCAAAAAGTCAACTTTTTTCGGCAAACAAGAATCATCAACACCCTTGTCTGCATTAATGGCGTAGTCTTCGCTCGGTTTTATTTCATAAATCTTGCACGTAGCCGATGCTCCAAGAATGGCTTTTGGTATGGCAAACTCGCGTTCGAGAACCAGCAACCGGCCATCATCCAACGACAATATCTCACTTACACCATGGGCGTAATTCCTCATACGCCCCCTTACAACAGGAGCATCTATTTTGTAAAAGTATTGTTTTTTCTGACACATGTCCTCACCAAACGTCCTCAGCCGCACCACCACACTTCCACCCGAGAGACGTGTAAGGATACTGTCCTGTGACAAAGAGCTCTCGGTACAAGTCCATAATGTATGTGACCGATTGTCGAACGTGAGCGATTCATAGCCATAATTGCCAGCCGCAGCTGGAAGCTTCAGGCTTCGCCCCGTGAGATGACCATCGAGGTTGTACTCATTTATCGTGTTGTCGGCTTCTCCAGCAATCACTACCGTATTTCGGTCAGGCAGATACGCCACACCCTCTGCATCACGATTTGAAGTCGAAGAACATTTGAAGCCCAAATTTGTCACCTTATATATTGTACCACTTAGCGAATCAATGCTTATACGGAACATATAAAAACCGTCGTAACTACTTTTGTCACTTACAACAGCATAAATGTCGTCGTGAATTCTGGCAATGCCACTATAATTGCCGGCCGGTACACTACGGTCAAACGAAACTTGTCTGTTGACCACAACTTCGGTCTGGGCACGTCCACTCATAAAAGAGCATCCGAGCATGCAAAATACTGAAAGCAATCTTAAAAAACTACACATATAATAAATTTGCAGCAAACTTACATAAAATATATGGAATATCTGCTGCTTTTAGGAGGAAATGCAAATTGGAAATTGAAGATTAAGTAGTTAAAAACCCTGTATTCGGAATAAGAAAATTTTCGTTAAATTTGGTAATCTCGATAATTTTTGCTCCTTTATATATGAAAATCAATTAATACACAATTAAAGGAACAACGATTATGGAGATTACCAATGGCAAAATTACAAGGATTTCCTGTATTACCTAAATTAGCATATTATTTTCTTGTATGTCTTTTGAAGTCAGATTGTTGCAGACTGTCTGCAATGACACGGCAAGACCATCAATAAACATAAGTCTTACGCACACCTTCCCCTTTCCCAAAATGAGGGCTGGCACACATCCATCAAAAGGCAAGAGCGATCCAAAGGCCGGCTTGTCATATAGTCTGCCAGTGTACAGATTAAGTATCCGGCGTATTACCATCCTTGCCCATTTAGCGCATACAGACATGAAATGGGACCGAGCCTGTTAACTCTGGACGTTGGTTCAAGGAAGTGAACACAGATTAGACACGGCTTATAAAAATGGAAAGGAAGTCCGGGCAGATGGCGGTAAGTATCATGAACGCCAGTTCTCGTTCATAAACGAGCAGGGCAGGTGCCTCCAGCTAAATCATTGTTGAGCCGTGCGTAATCCCATTCCTGTGCACCACGTCGTTGCAGTTCTCTATGATGTTTTTTCGTCACAGTACCAGTGGAAGGTAGCAAGACAACTGGAACATTAAGGAAAGGAAATAAACAGGACTCTATCCTGAAGGATTCTGTTCTGGCGTGATTTCAACAATCAAAGTGCAGAAAACACCCCTTTTTATACGAAAATACGCCCTATATGTTCACGACAAAAGACCTCAATTTGCAATCGTTAGGTTTCTGAAACGAAAAGAACCAACAGTACTAACCAAATCTAAGCCGCGCACAACGGCTGAACACAAATAATAAAAAACTGTATTAAACTAACTTATTAAACTATTAATTAATGAAAAAGCAATGCACTAAAAAAACATTGGTGAAACACTTGTTGTTCACCTCGCTCATTGCCTCAGGACTGATGGTCGGCTTTCCACAACCATCATCGGCAGGAGAAAACGGAGTGACTGCAATCGACCAAACTGAGACTGTCAAGGGTAAAGTTGTAGATTCTAACGGTGAGCCAATCATCGGAGCTTCAATCAAAGTAGATGGTACTACCAACGGAACCGTTACTGACATTGACGGTAATTTTACACTTACCAACGTCAATGGCAACGGAACGATAGAAATATCCTACATCGGTTTCAACACTAAAAAGGTGGCTTTCAAGCCTGGACAGACCCTTAACGTACAACTTAAAGAAAATTCACAGGCACTCGACGAAGTGGTTGTAGTGGGTTATGGTGTTCAGAAGAAATCTGACGTGACAGGTTCAGTTACTTCTATAAAGAAAGATCGTTTGAGCAAACTACCCGTTACCAACGTGCTTCAGGCTGTCCAAGGTGCTGCAGCCGGTGTGACCATTACACAGACATCATCCATACCAGGTGACGCGCCTGATGCATTGGTTCGTGGACAGAACTCAATCAATGCCAACTCAGGTCCTTATATCGTAGTCGATGGTGTGCCTATCAGCAAGTCTGGAGGTACTCTGAACGACATCAACCCAAACGATATCGAGTCGATGGAGATACTAAAGGACGCTTCAGCCACAGCCATTTACGGTACTAACGGTTCAAACGGTGTAATTCTAATTACCACCAAGCGTGGAGTGAACGGGAAACCCACTGTTCGCTACAGCGGCTATGTAGGCTTCGAAGACTTCACCCACAAGCTGCCTTTCGCCAATGGAGAACAACAGATGGCGCGCGAGCAGGAGTTTGCACGCATAAATGGCGTGACTCTCAATGGTGGCGGAGTGTTGCTCAATCAGGATGAGTTTGAGATGTATGAACAAGGAAAGGAAACCGACTGGATTGACGCTGTTTCGCAGACTGGCTTCATTCAGAACCATAACGTCAGCGTGGGAGGTGGAGCAGATCATGTACGCTACTACATCTCAGGTGACTATACGGGCCAGAAGGGTGTGCTGAAAGGATTCAACTATAAGCGTTACTCTTTCCGCATGAACCTTGATGCCGACGTTACTGAATATCTGAAGATTGGCACAAGCTCATACATCGTATCACACAACAAGGATGGTGGCCGTGTCAACTTCACAATGGCACAGGCTATGAGCCCATATGCTAAGATGTACAACGACGATGGCTCATACGACTTATACCCGATGGATGAAGACAAACTCTACACTAACCCTCTTATGTGGACTACGACCAAGCCCGAGCGTCGTCAGTGGAACATCAACCTAAACGGTTATGCTGAGGTGAACTTCGAAAATCTTTGGAAGCCTCTTAAGGGTTTGCGCTACAAACTCAACCTTGGCTATGCCTTTATGCCTAAGCGTTACAATGAATATCAGGGTGCGGCACAAGCTAACACTACCAACGGATGGGCGGACATAAAGAATGAAGAGACACAGAGCTACATCGTTGAGAACATCGTGACCTATGCCCGTGACTTCGGGAAACATCACTTCGACCTAACTGCACTCTACTCTGCTTCACGCAAGAAATACCACAGTGCAGAGCAGACTTCCAGTGGATTTATGAATGATAATCTTGAATGGCACAACATGGGGTCGGGAAAGACACAGACAGCCGCTTCTTATACCGACCTCTATACCACGGTGTCACAGATGGGACGTCTGAACTATTCTTACGACAGCCGCTACCTGTTCACCTTCACTGTACGTCGTGACGGATCATCAGTGTTCGGTGATAACAACAAGTATGGTGTATTCCCATCAGTGGCATTCGGATGGAACATCACCAACGAGAAGTTCATGCATAAGACTGCCAACTGGCTTAACAGCTTGAAACTGCGTCTCTCTTACGGTATGACAGGTAATGAGGCTATCGGTGTATACCAGAGTCTGTCACTGATGGACTACTCAATGTTCGCAATCAATGGACTGTCATATACAAGCATGTATCCGAAAGGCACAATGGGTAACGCCAACCTCACTTGGGAGAAGACAAAGACATTCAACATTGGCATCGACTTCGGTTTCCTTAACAACCGCATCAACGGTACGTTGGACTTTTACACATCACGCACTACCGACTTGCTGCTGAAACGTAACCTCCCGAAGATTTCAGGTTTTGATAACACCTATTCTAATATGGGTGAAACAGCCAACACCGGTGTTGAACTGACCGTGAACTCACGCAACATCGTGACGAAGAACTTCACTTGGTCATCAAGCCTCGTGTTCTCTTGGAACAAGAACGAAATCAAAGACCTCTACGGTGATGGCAAAGACGACCTTGGTAACCGTTGGTTCATCGGCCACCCAATAGGCGTAATCTATGACTATACCATGGTGGGTATATGGCAAGAAGACGAGATAGCAGCAGGCAAGCATCTCAATTGGGATCCACAGGCAAAGGCTGGTGACGTGAAACTGGCTGACCTCGATAACAGCGGTAAAATAGATGACGGCGACCGCCGCATCGTAGGACAGACCGCTCCTAAGTGGACAGGCGGACTCACTAACACCTTCACTTGGAAAGACGTCACACTGAGCATTTTCGTGCAGACCGTACAAGGCCTGCGACGCAACAACAACCTCATCGGTATAGCCTCTGACGAAATGGGTAAGCAGAACTTCACCACCGATGTGGGCTACTGGACTCCAGAAAACAAGAGCAATGAGTTCCGGTCACTCTCAAAGAACTCTAATCCTCACGGATATGGATTCAACCAAGATGCCAGCTTCACACGTATCAAAGACATAACCTTGAGCTACAACTTCCCGAAGTCTGTCACAAACAAAATCGGCATTGGCGGTTTGACCATATATGCAAGCGGACGCAACCTCTTCACCTTCACCAATTGGACAGGTTGGGATCCTGAGAGCCGTAACGTGGCACGTGGTAACAGCTCGTATGACGGAACACGTGGCGAGACTGTCTATGACAGCAGTAACTACCCGATGACCAAGAGCTATGTGTTTGGACTTAATGTTACATTCTAATACATAAGGAACAATGAAACTAAGAAATATTTCCGCAGCAGCCATCGCTGCCGCAACAATGATTATGGGAACGACATCATGCAGCGACAGTTTCCTCGATGAGAAAGTGTTCTCAAGTTATCCCACCACCACCGATGCCTCGGAAAACCTTGCGATTGGACTGTATCGCATGTATGCAGGCCTGTGGGGCATGTCAGGATCACAGGGCTTCCTTAGCAGCTTTCAGGTAGGCACTGACGTATGTACCCCCGCACAAGTACAAGGTGTGGAAATTGGTATGTACCGTTACAATGAACTGAATCAAGAGAACGGAACGGTCAGCTTCCTTTGGGAGAAACTGTATGAGATGATAGCTAATGCCAACCTCCTGATATATAACGAAGAGGCAAAAGGTGATGCCGCAGCAAAGCGCAATGTGGCAGAGGCAAAGTTCTTCAGGGCTTATTGCTACGACCTGCTCGTGACATACTGGGGTGCTGTTCCATTGGAGACTGAGAAGAATATGAATAACCCACGTACCGATTATAAGCGCAACACAGTGGCTGAAGTGAATACGCAGATAGAGAGAGACCTTGAATATGCCATTGCAAACCTGCCAGATATGGATGATGTGAAGACTGGCACTCGTGTGAGCAAGGATGCAGCACGCCAGTTGGCGGGACAGGTGTACCTGCGCATAGGCATGACCGATGATAAATATTATGCAAAGGCTGAAACCGTGTTGAGTGACATCATTGGCAGTGGTAAGTATGAGCTCGTTAAGAAACGCTATGGCGTAAATGCCAGTGGAAATGGCGACTATTTCAATGATATGTTCCGCAAGGGCAATATCCGTTATTCACAGGGTAACACAGAGGCTATATGGACTTTCGACCTCGACTATAACAAGGAAGTAAACGGTGGTTACATCGACTACCCACAGCACCGTCGTGTTTGGGTGGCAGCATATTATAACTGCCCAGGTATGATTAATGCCGACTCGCTTGGTGGTCGTGGCATCGCCCGTCTACGCTTGAGCAACTTCATCAAGTATGGATTGTATGATGAAGGTGACGTGCGAAACTCTAACTACAACATTCGCCGCACCCTTTATCTGAATAAACCAAAATTCAGTCAGGAATTCGGAATTGATGCCGATGGATGGCGCGTGGCAGCAGACGATGCAAATGCAGTAAGAAAAGTTACTTTAAAAACTGGCGATAAGTATATACCTGCAAAAACCGACTCACTTGCCAATTTCCCCGTTTACAGCACCAAGTGGGGGCAGTATGACCCCGACAACGACTTCGGTTATGAAATGGTTAAGGACTGGCCTTTGATGCGTCTTGGTGAAACTTACCTGCTGCGCGCTGAAGCCCGTTTCCGTCAAGGAAATTACCGAGGTGCCGCAGAGGATATTAACCAACTCCGTGACCGTGCATTCAAGGACTATCGTGATGCTGGACATCCTAATGCGGGTGCAGTCACGGTAGCCGACATACAGGCAAAAGGCATTGACTTCATTCTTGATGAACGTGCCCGTGAATTGATAGGCGAGGAAAGCCGCCGTTACACCTTGGTGCGCACACATACACTTGGTGAGCGTATCAAACTGAATACCGACAAGGCATCTGAAGACAAGCTCATTAAAGGCTTCACAGACAACAACTATCTCTGGCCACTGCCTCTGAACGATATTCAGCTAAACAAAGATGCAGTATTAGAGCAGAATCCAGGGTACGATGAATAAGACAACGAATTATGATAAAAGATAATAGGTATTATCGCTCATAAATAAAAGGTATGGCTTCCCCTGTGAGAGTATTTTCTGCAAGGGAAGCTCTTTTTAAACCCACCTTTACAGGAAAAATATTCAAAATAAGTGACGATGATATTTGCATATAATTAGCAGAAAAGAACCAATACGCATCATTATTTTTAGGTATTCTACAATAACCATAAGCAAACCGGGACTTCAAATCGATATTATTTAGTAATTTTGCGCTTGTAAAAAATATCATACAAATGAATTTATCTGATTTGAAGACAGGAGAACGTGGAGTTATTGTAAAAGTAACAGGACACGGAAGTTTTCGTAAAAGAATTGTAGAAATGGGATTCATTAAAGGAAAAGTCGTGCAAGTACTGCAAAACGCCCCCCTTCAAGACCCTGTCAAATATAAGATAATGGGCTACGAAGTGTCGCTAAGACGTTCGGAAGCCTCAATGATAGAAATCATATCGATGGAAGAGGCGAAAAAAATAGAACAAGACGATGCGGCTCTTCCACCAAAGATAACGGACGGTTCTTCTGACACTCCTCTTACCGAAACCCAACTGCATAACGCTGCAATGAAGAAACGCCGCACAATCAACGTAGCCCTTGTAGGCAACCCGAACTGCGGCAAGACCTCTCTATTCAACTTCGCATCCGGGGCACACGAACGTGTGGGCAACTACTCTGGCGTAACCGTAGATGCAAAAGAAGGGCAAGCATCGTTTGAAGGTTACAAATTCAATCTGGTAGACCTGCCGGGCACATACTCGCTTTCTGCCTACTCACCAGAAGAACTTTATGTCAGAAAACAGATAATAGAAAAAACGCCAGATGTGATAATCAATGTAATCGACACGAGCAATCTGGAACGTAATCTCTATCTTACGACACAACTCATAGACATGAACCTGCGTATGGTCTGTGCACTGAACATGTATGACGAGACAGAGAAAAGAGGCGACAACATCGATTATGCGAAATTGGGACAACTGTTCGGCGTACCGATGATTCCTACAACATTCACTAGCGGACGTGGCGTAGAGCTTCTTTTCCATGTCATCATTAACATGTACGAAGGACTAGACTTTCTGGATGCCAAAGGCAATCTGAATCCAGAAGTTGCTAAAGAAATAAAGGAATGGCACAGCCAATACAGCACTTCCGGGACAAGTGACCATGAAGAAGATTTCGCAAACGGAATAAAACCTCGCAATGACATTTCGCGTCATATCCATATAAACCATGGGCCATACATCGAAGCCGGTATTTCGGCAATACAGGCCGAACTGAAAAAAAACGAAACTATAAGACATAAAATTTCCACAAGATATCTGGCCATAAAGCTGCTCGAAAAAGACAGTGAGGCCGAGAAATTTATTTACGGACTTCCTAACACAGAAAAGATTCTGTCGGTGAGAGACAAGTCCATCAAAGAACTGCAAGAGGACACCAAAGAGGACAGCGAGACGGCAATAATGGATGCGAAATACGGATTCATCCACGGTGCCCTAAAAGAAGCCGGATATAAAACCGGAACAAAACGTGACACCTACCATACAACCCATCTTATAGATAATGTAATAACAAACAAGTATGTCGGGTTTCCGATATTCATTCTGCTCATCTGGCTGATGTTCGAGACAACATTCTCACTCGGCCAATATCCTATGGAATGGATTGATGCAGGTGTATCATGGCTCTCCGAGCTTCTCAACACCAATCTTCCTACAGGCCCATTGAAAGACCTGCTTGTCGACGGAGTATTAGGAGGTGTCGGGGCGGTAATCGTATTTCTGCCACAAATACTTATTCTATACTTTTTCATTTCGTTTATGGAGGATAGCGGCTACATGGCACGAGCTGCGTTTATAATGGACAAGCTCATGCACAAAATGGGGCTGCACGGCAAATCATTCATACCACTAATCATGGGATTTGGATGCAATGTACCAGCCATCATGGCCACCCGCACTATAGAGAGTCGCAGAAGCCGTCTCATAACAATGATGATACTGCCAATGATGAGCTGTTCGGCACGTTTTCCGATTTACATTATGATAATAGGTACAATGTTTGCCGCCAAATACAGATCGTCGATAATGCTGTCTCTGTATCTAGTTGGAATACTAATGGCCGTGATAATGAGTCGCATCTTCAGCCATTATGTCTTCAAAGGCGAAGACACACCGTTCGTGATGGAGTTACCACCCTACCGCTTTCCAACAGCAAAAGCCATAGGCAGACACACGTGGGAAAAAGGTAAACAATACTTAAAGAAGATGGGAGGAGTGATTCTTGTGGCAAGTATCATTGTGTGGGCACTAGGATACTTTCCGCATCACGAAGGGCTAACCCCTCAGCAGCAACAGGAACAAAGCTATATAGGACAAATAGGCCACGCCATAGAACCGGTATTCCGCGCTCAAGGCTTCGACTGGAAACTGGACGTAGGACTTGTCTCCGGAATAGGGGCTAAAGAAATCGTGGCCTCTACCATGGGTATTCTATACGCTGACAATGCCGAAGCTGAGGATGGCGAAGAAGCTTCATACGCTCACATGAGACAAAAAATGGAAGCTGACGGCATTACCCCTCTCGTGTCTTACTGTTTCCTGCTCTTCACTTTGCTCTATTTTCCATGCATCGCGACTATTGCAGCAATAAGAGCCGAAACTGGTTCATGGAAATGGGCTGCTTTCACGGCTTGCTACACTACGGCTCTGGCATGGGTAGTGTCAGCCCTCGTCTATCAGATAGGAAGGATGTTTGTATAATCGAGACCCATCAGAAGGATTGCCTGTACAATAAAAAAGAGGCATGAGCGTTAAATTATAGATGAAGTCAAAGTTTTTCACATATTTTATATTAGCAACGACAATCCAGCTCTGTGCCTGCGAGGATGACGAGACTTTCAGCACGTCGCCGTCTGACATGCTTACATTCTCGACGGACACAGTAAGGATGGATACCGTTTTCTCGACTGTGCCGTCCTCGACTCGTTATTTCTGGGTGTACAACAAATCTGGAGAAAATCTCCGGTGCAAAAATGTACGGTTGGAAAATGGAAATCAAATAGGTTTCAGAGTGAACGTTGACGGAGCATATCTTGGAGCCACATCAGGCTATCAAGTGAACGATATTGAAGTTCGCGATAAGGACAGTATAAGAGTTTTTGTGGAGCTGACATCTCCAAACAACTACGGCAATAAGCCTACAGAAATTGAAGACAACATTATCTTTTCGCTAGAAAGCGGACGACAGCAGAAAGTCAACCTTAACGCATTTTCATGGGATGCAACAATGTTTCGCAATATGAAAATTGACAAAGACACAATCATATCATCGTCGAAACCGATTGTTGTGTACGGTGGCATCGACGTGGCCGAAAATGCGACTCTTACAATAGGGAAAGGCACTACACTGTACTTCCATGGCAACGCCGGAATAAACGTACACGGAACATTGGTGTGCCAAGGCACAGCTAACGAAACGGTCACACTTAGAGGCGACCGCCTTGACCGCATGTTCGACTATCTGCCATACGACAATGTTAGCGGGCAATGGAACGGGATACGTCTGACATGTGCGTCATACGGCAACCATCTGACACACACTGACATTCATGGAACATTTGACGGACTGAAGGTTGATTCATCAGATGTCTCACGCCTTAAGCTCACTATTGAAAACAGCACCATTCACAATTGTCAGGGAACAGCATTAGACATAACAAATTCATTCTGTGTGATAAGCAATTGCCAACTGACAAACACTCTGGGAAACTGTCTCAACATAGAAGGCGGACGGGTAGAAATGAACAACTCGACGCTTGCGCAATTCTATCCTTTCGATTCAAACAGGGGAGTAGCATTGAGATTTTCAGGAGTCAAACATCCACTGCAATCTTTCGTCTGCACAAACAGTCTGGTAACAGGCTATGCTGACGACGAGATGAGCGGCCTAAGGCCAGATAAAGCAGCCGGCTCAAGTAACGATTTCAACTATACATTCAGCGACTGCATAATGCGCACAGTGAAGGACACGACTGAAGACAGTGTCAGATTCGTAAACGTGACACTCGAGAATCCAAAAGATACCGCAGATGCGGGAGCCAAACACTTTGTGAAAATAGACTCAGACAACCAGAGTTATGACTTCCATCTCGCAGAGACTTCAAAAGCCATAGGTGCCGCCAATCCCGTCACTGCAACCAAAGAAGACCATGACAGCAAAAAAAGAGACGAGAAACCGGATATAGGGGCATATGAATTCTTCATATCTGACGACAAAAAAGACCAGTAACAATAAAAAATGAATCTACCAATGAAAACAATTGACATAAAAACGACAATTACCGTATGCCAGACAGAAGATCTGGACACATCCGACCGTGAACTCATAGAACAGGCAATTGCAGCAACAAAAAACGCATACGCCGAGTATAGCCATTTTAGAGTAGGTGCTTCGGTAAGACTTGCCAATGGAAAAACTGTAATAGGCGCAAACCAGGAAAATGCGGCATTCCCATCGAGCCTTTGTGCCGAGCGTACTGCCATTTTTGCAGCCCAAGCTCAATATCCAGACCAGCCCATCACGGCAATAGCCATAGCAGCCAGAAAAGAAGACGGCTTTCTGGCAGAACCCATATCGCCTTGCGGAGCATGTCGCCAAGTGATGCTCGGCATTGAAGACCGCTACAAACATAAAATGAAAGTGCTGCTCTATGGAGAAAATGGCATTTATTGCCTGTCAAGTGCATCCGAGCTATTGCCTTTATCATTCATCGACTCCAGTATGAGATGAATGTTTTAAGCTCATAAGACAGTGCTTTCTTTTTTTTTTAGTACTTTTGCAACCGGAAAAGAAACGTAATTTATATTCGATAATAAAATGAGTAAGCAAGTTGAAAAAATCAAAGAGCTGGTAGCCAAACGCGAGACAGCACGTCTCGGAGGCGGCGAGAAAGCCATTGACAAACAGCACGCACGCGGCAAATACACTGCTCGCGAACGTATTGAAATGCTTGTCGACAAAGGCTCGTTCGAGGAATACGACATGTTCAAACTGCACCGTTGCCACAACTTCGGGATGGAAAAGAAACATTTCCTTGGTGACGGTGTCGTTGCCGGTTCAGCCACAATAGACGGACGGCTGGTCTACCTCTACGCTCAAGACTTTACCGTCAACGGAGGTTCTCTTTCTGAGACAATGGCTCAAAAGATATGCAAAGTAATGGACATGGCAATGACCATGGGAGCACCCGTAATATGCATGAACGATTCTGGCGGAGCACGTATACAAGAAGGCATTTGCGCACTCGCAGGATATGGAGAAATCTTTGAACGCAACATACTTGCAAGCGGTGTTATCCCACAAATTTCAGGAATATTCGGTCCCTGCGCCGGAGGTGCCGTCTACTCTCCCGCCCTAACTGACTTCATCTTGATGATGGAAAATACGTCGTACATGTTTCTTACCGGTCCTAAGGTGGTAAAGACCGTCACCGGAGAAGATATAGATTCGGAACACCTCGGAGGCGCATCGGTACACGCAACAAAGAGCGGCGTTACCCACTTCACAGCAAAGACAGAAGAAGAGGCCATGGGGCTCATACGAAAGCTGCTTAGCTACATTCCATCAAACAATACCGAAGAAGCTCCACGCGTAGAGTGCAACGATCCTATCGACAGAAAAGCTGACATGCTGAATGATCTGCTCCCAGACAACCCCAACATGGCATACGACATGTACAAGGTAATAACAGCTATCACGGATAACGGCGAATTTTTCGAAGTGCAGCCGAAATTCGCCAAGAACATAATTACAGGCTTCGCGAGATTCAACGGACAAAGCGTAGGTATTGTAGCCAACCAGCCTGCATGTTATGCCGGCGTATTGGATGCAAATGCAAGCCGTAAAGGAGCACGTTTCGTACGTTTCTGCGATGCCTTCAACATTCCCATAGTATCTTTGGTTGACGTACCAGGATTTCTTCCTGGAACAGGCCAGGAATACAATGCAGTGATTCTGCATGGCGCACAACTTCTCTATGCTTACGGCGAAGCTACTGTACCCAAAATCACAGTGACCTTAAGAAAGAGTTATGGAGGAAGCCACATCGTAATGGGTTGTAAACAACTCAGAGCCGACCTCAACTACGCATGGCCGACATCTGAGATAGCAGTTATGGGTGCAAGCGGTGCAGTAGCCGTACTTTGCGCAAAAGAAGCAAAGATGAAAGAAGACCCTCAGGCTTTCCTCGCAGAAAAAGAACAGGAGTACACTGAAATGTTTGCCAACCCATATCAAGCCGCCCAGTACGGATATATTGACGATGTTATCGAGCCTCGCAACACGCGTTTCCGTATATGCCGCGGCCTGGCTCAACTGGCAACCAAACGCCAGTCGCTTCCTGCAAAGAAACACGGGTGCATGCCCATGTAATCACGCATAACATAACTAATCAGAAACATGGCAAACAAAGATAATGCTGTATTCGCAGCCATTGCTCTGGCTCTGCATGAGTATCGGGGAAACAACGTGCACGACAAAGAGCCGGGCATAATAACTATAAAAGAGCATTACACCCTGTGGAATGCCCACTCACTGCAAATGACAGAACACCCATAAAAAGAAAACAAAAATGAAAGAATACAAATATAAAATCGACGGAAAGAATTACGAAGTCAAAATAGGCGAAATCGTCGATGGAAAGGCTGTAGTTACTGTCAACGGAAAAGACTACAACGTAGAAATGGAGAAAGAACCGGAACCCGAGAAGAAAAAAGTTGTTCTGGGGCATGCAGAGCAACCTAAGGATGACCCAACCACATCAAAATCGGCTGCAGAAGTAAATACGGATAATGCTCTCAAAGCTCCATTACCTGGAGTGGTGACAGAAATAAAGGTTGCCGTAGGAGACGAAGTTAAAAAGGGCGATACCGTAGTCGTTCTCGAAGCCATGAAAATGGCTAACAACCTTGAAGCAGAAAAAGACGGTAAGGTGACGGCAATATGTGTAAAACAAGGCGAAAGTGTCATGGAAGATACTCCTCTGGTCGTTATCGAATAGCAATTTAATATTGTACAATTTAGATGTGCCATAAGCGAACATAAGGTTGTTCGATTATGGCACTTTTTGATTTAAACATCATAGACATTTAGCTTTATATATAAGAAAGATACTGTGAAGATAAAAATAAAAAAGCGTTGCGCACAAAGTCAAGACATGTGCTAAGATGAATGACAGATATGACAATTTGGCATAAAACGGTCTACTTAAACATTGTAAAATTGCACTTTGCTGCATTTAATAGCCGTTAATATGTTAAATTGCAATGTTAAAATGGAATAAAGATAACAGAACACCTTACCCATTAACAAAATTTGCGCTTATATTTGCATTCGATTTTACAAAACGACAAGAATAAAACATTATTAAAATGAATAAGAATATGGAAAATAAATCAAAGTATTTGATTGTTGCAATGTGCGCCATGTCTATTGCGTTATCAGGTGGCGCATTCATCCAAGCCAATGCTGCATCCTCGCCGGCCGCAGTTGCCGGGCAGCCTGTCGACCTTACATACGCCGCCGAAAAAGCCCTTCCTACGGTTGTACATATCTTAAACACCCGAAATAGCAAAATACAGACCATTGACGTGCAAAGCAGTCCATTTGACGACTTCTTCTCAGATCCGTTCGGAATGTTCGGCAATCCTGGACAAGGCGGAACACAAAAACGTAAAGTCCGCACTCCGAAACAGGAAGGTTCCGGTTCTGGCGTAATCATTTCAAACGACGGTTACATCGTAACAAACAACCACGTTGTAGACGGTGCCGATGAACTCACCGTTACACTCAACGACAACAAGGAGTATTCGGCACGAATCATCGGAACAGACAAGACGACAGACTTGGCACTTATAAAAATCGACGCAAAGAATCTTCCGGCCATAACCATTGCCAACAGCGACAACATAAAAGTAGGAGAATGGGTTCTGGCAGTAGGAAATCCGTTCAATCTCACAAACACTGTCACTGCAGGTATCGTCAGCGCAAAGGGAAGATCACTCTATGCCAGTCCTAACGGAATAGAATCGTTCATCCAAACCGATGCCGCAATCAACAGGGGGAACTCTGGCGGCGCACTGGTAAACGTACAAGGCGAACTCATAGGAATAAACGCTATGCTTTATTCTGAAACCGGCTCGTACAGCGGCTACGGTTTTGCCATACCTACCTCAATTATGAACAAGGTAGTAAGCGACCTGAAGAAGTACGGAACAGTACAAAGAGCAATGATGGGTATCCAAGGAAGCGACGTGAAGAACTTTGTTGACAGCCAGAAAGAAGAAGACAAGGATGTCGACCTAGGGACAATGGAAGGCGTTTACGTCTCTGGTGTAACAGACGATGGAACGGCCGCAGAAATGGGACTTAAAAAGGGCGATGTGATAATCAGTATCGACGGAAAGAAGATTACTAAGATGTCTGAACTTCAGGAATATCTCGCTAAGAAACGTCCAGGAGACAAGGTTGAAATAACCTACCTTAGAGACAAGCACAAAAATACAAAGACAGGAACTTTGAAGAACGAGCAAGGCAATACTCAAGTAGTAAAGAAAGCTGACTTAGATGTCTTAGGCGCAAACTTCCGCCAGATAAGCGAGAGTCAGAAACGAGAGTTCGGCATAAGCTCCGGCCTTGAGGTGATAAAGGTGAACAACGGAAGAATGAAAGATGCAGGCATAAACAAAGGCTTCATAATTCAGCGTGTCAACGACCAGCCCGTAAAGACTATCGACGAACTGCAAGCCATAGTCAAAGACGCATCAACAAGCAAGTATCCTGTACTTTACATACAGGGAATTTATCCGACAGGAAAGAAGGCTTACTTCGCTGTTCCGCTTCAGGATAACTAAACAAAACATGCTCTATATCAAGAAAATGGCAGCAGAACACCTTCTGCTGCCATTTTCTTTTAAACAGGGAGAAAATAAACATGGGCAAATTTGTACTTACAAAATAAAATAAGTATATTTGCATGTTGGATTAATCCGGAACTGTAATGAGACAACTGAAAATTGCAAAGTCAATAACCAATAGGGAAAGCACTTCGCTTGACAAGTACTTACAGGAAATAGGCCATGAAAGTCTGCTTTCTGTAGAGGAAGAGGCTGAGCTGGCACGTCGCATACACAAAGGCGACCGCAGTGCCCTTGAAAAGCTGACAAGGGCGAACTTGCGCTTCGTTGTCTCTGTAGCCAAACAATACCAAAATCAGGGTATGAGTCTTCCGGATTTAATCAACGAGGGAAAC
>CALBJK010000045.1 GCA_937892695.1 uncultured Prevotella sp. | reverse complement strand
ATCCCAACATCTCTTTGTCCTTGAACTCGATGTCCTTTATCACAAACTCTCCTTCAAAGAGACTGTTGAGGAATGCGATTAACAGGTCTTTGTTGATTTTCTGTCCGAAGATTCTCTTGAACCCCCAGTCGGTAAAAGGATTTATGAACTTTCCCATGTCATTAAGTTTTAATGAAGACGAGGTAACACGCTACAAGAAGCCTTTTGGGCAAAATGTCTGTATCTTATGCAAATATAGCAATTAATCCGCTATGTGACAAACATTTGCAATCTTTTGTTTGGATGTGTTTCTTGATAGTCGTGTCACAAGCCACTTCTTTGTCAACCCTTGTCATAATCTAATTTTGAAAAAATGTGGAGAAAAGTGGAGCACTGTGGAGAATTTTGCGTAACTTTGGGGCTGATTCACATTGTCACACCTTATATTATGGGTTATGCGATTTTTGGGTAATATCGAGGCTAAAGTCGACTCGAAAGGTCGTGTCTTTCTCCCGGCTGTCTTCCGCAAGGTGCTGCAGGGTGGGGAAGGGCAAAGTCTGGTATTGCGCAAGGATGTGTTCCAGCCCTGTCTGGTGCTGTACCCTGAAGAAGTGTGGAACGTCCAGATGGACAATCTGCGTTCGAGGTTGAGCCGTTGGAACGCCGTCCATCAGCAGATATTCCGCCAGTTTGTTTCAGATGTCGAGCTGCTCACTATGGACGCTAACGGACGTGTCCTGATTCCTCGGCGGTATCTGAAGATGGCGACCATCGAGAGCGCGGTCAAGTTTATCGGTATGGGCGACACCATAGAGCTATGGAACGCAGGTAATGCTGAAAAGCCTTTTATGGAACCCGACGAATTCGGAAAAGCCATTGAATCGCTGATGTCAGACATAGACGAGAAGAATCAACCCGATGAGGTGTAAGGAGAGAATAAGATGACTACTGAAGTTAAAACAGCTGAGACATATCATGTGCCGGTGTTGCTCGGACCGAGTGTTGACGGACTGGCAATCCATCCCGGAGGAGTGTACGTAGATGTCACCTTCGGCGGTGGTGGCCATTCGCGTGAAATCCTCTCACGTCTGACCGGTGGAGCGCGACTGTACAGCTTCGACCAGGATGCCGATGCCGAGCGCAACATCAGTCCGGACGAAGCAGCCAACGGCCACTTCACATTCGTGAGGAGTAACTTCCGCTATCTGATCAACTGGATGCGCTACTACGGCGAAGACCACATTGACGGACTACTGGCTGATCTGGGGGTGTCGTCGCATCACTTCGACGATGCCGAGCGCGGATTCTCGTTCCGCTTCGATGCTCCGCTTGACATGCGTATGAACAAACGTGCCGGGCAGACCGCCACAGACATAGTCAACACGTACAGCGAGGAAGCTTTGGCCGATGTGTTCTATATCTACGGCGAGCTGCGCTCTTCACGCCGAATTGCCGCCGCTATCGTCAAAGCCCGCTCTGCTGCGCCAGTCTGTACTACGGGTGACTTCCTGCGGATAGTAGAACCTTTCTTCCGCCGCGAACGCGAGAAGAAGGAGATGGCACGGCTGTTCCAGGCTCTGCGGATAGAGGTGAACAGAGAAATGGAAGCTCTCAAACAGATGCTCGCAGCCGCTACCGACCTGCTTGCTCCAGGAGGAAGGCTGTCCGTCATCACCTATCACTCGATAGAGGACCGCATCGTGAAGAACTTCATGCGAAGCGGCAACGCAGAAGGACACGTCGAGAAAGATTTCTACGGACGTGTCAGTACACCGTTCCGACTTGTCAACAACAAAGTGATTGTGGCCGACAAAGACGAGCAAGAACGTAATCCCCGTAGCCGGAGCGCGAAACTGAGAGTAGCCGAAAAGAAGGAAGATAATGATTAAAGACTATAAACAGAATGACAGTACGGAGCTTCCAAAAGTGAAGCTGAATCTAGAAATGCGACAGACCGGAGAAGACGGCGTTTCGGAGACAGTCCTGTATTCTGACAGGGAACAACCCGCCACGCCTGAGTCGGATGTTTCAGACGCAGGAAAAGACGGAGACGGTACTGGCAAATATTCGACCGGTTCGGACGAAGACCGAGGCCAGACGCTCAGCGAAGTCATCAATGAACAGGCAAAAGAGGGCGAAGAACCCCAGTCGACGACTTTCACGCTGCGTAAGATTCTGGGCGGAGACATCCTCAATACTGCAATAATAAGAAAGCAGATATGGCTGTTGTTGCTCATTGCCTGTTTTGTCATCATCTACATAACGAACCGATACAGCTGTCAGCAAGACTTGATAGAAATAGACAAGTTGACAAGAGAACTACAGGATGCCAAATACCGGGCTTTGTCGACAAGCAGCCAGCTCACCGAGATGGGACGTGAGAGCCACGTGCTCGAAGTACTGAGCCAGAATAAAGACAGCGTGCTGCACATACCGATGCAGCCACCCTACATAATCAACGTGCCGGAGGAGGATAATGAGTAAGTTTGACAGAAAAAGGATAATGCCTCGCTACAGCTTCATCGCCGTATTGATGACGATGCTTGTCGTAGGTGTTGTGTGCAGGGCTTTTTATCTGATGACAGCCGAGCGCGAATTCTGGATGAAGGTGGCCGACCGAGTGAAGGTCGACAGTGTAAGCGTCAAGCCTGTCAGAGGCAACATTCTCAGTTGTGACGGACAACTGATGGCATCGTCGCTGCCCGAATTCAAACTCTATATGGACTTCAACGCCCTGCGTACCGCCGGAAATGATTCGGTGTGGACCTCGGCTCTCGACTCCATCTGCCGTAACCTTCACCAGATTTTCCCCGAGGAGTCGGCTGCCTCTTTCCGCAGCCATCTCGAAAAAGGCCGGGCAAAGCAGAGCAAGCACTGGCCAATATGGAACAAGCGAGTAGACTATAACACCTTTGCACAGGTGCGGTCCATGCCGGTGTCTATTTTCCGCATGTCAAGATACAAGAGCGGTTTCCACTATGAGGAATATAATGCCCGCAAGCGTGTGTACGGTTCACTTGCCGGACGTACCATCGGCGACATGTACGGTGCGGTGGATGCTCCGCGTTGCGGACTGGAACTGTCCTTCGACTCGATACTGCGCGGCACGAACGGCGTGACCCATCGGCGTAAAGTGCTCAACAAGTATCTGAGCATCGTTGACACCCCTCCGGTTGACGGTGCCGACATAGTGACGACTATTGATGTGAACATGCAGGACCTGGCCGAAAGGTCGCTCCTGAAGATGCTGCGCAACAAGGACGTGAACGGCAATGTCGGTGTGGCTATCGTAATGGAGGTGAAGACAGGCGACATCAAGGCCATCGTCAACATGGAGAAATGTGTCGACGGCAAGTACCGCGAGATAAAGAACCATGCCGTGAGCGACCTGCTCGAACCTGGATCGGTATTCAAGACGGCCTCGATAATGACGGCTCTCGAAGACGGTGTGGTAGACACCACATACCGTGTGGAGACGGCTGGCGGCGTTTGGCCGATGTACGGACGACAGATGCGTGACCACAACTGGCGGCGTGGCGGATACGGAATGTTGACGTTGCCGCAGACGCTGATGGTCAGTTCCAATATCGGAGTGAGCCGTATCATTGACGACCACTATCGCAACAATCCACAGAAATTTGTTGACGGTGTGCGTCGTCTCGGACTGACCGACAACCTGCACATACCTATCGTAGGATCGTCGCCGGCCAGAATCTACGGTCCAAAGGATGTAAACAAAAAGGGGAAACGCATAATAAAATATTGGGCGAAGACAACGCTCCCATGGATGAGCATAGGGTATCAGACCCAAATACCTCCCATCTCGACGCTCACTTTCTATAACGCTATCGCAAACGGAGGCACGATGATGCGTCCGCGATTCGTGAAGAAAGTGGTGAAGAACGGCGAGACCATCGCCGAATACCCGCCCGTGGTGATGCGTAAGCACATCTGCAGCGCGAAGACCCTCGGCGAGATACAGACCATACTTTATCATGTCGTGAGTCAGGGATTGGGAAAGAAGGCCGGTTCGCCACTGTTCAAGGTGGCAGGTAAGACCGGCACAGCCCAGATTTCGAAGGGCAGTGCCGGCTATAAGGCAGGCGGCACAAACTATCTGCTCAGCTTTGCCGGCTATTTCCCTGCCGATGCTCCGCGCTACAGTTGCATCGTGTGCATACAGAAGTCTGGACTTCCGGCATCGGGAGGCGGTATGAGCGGAGTTGTGTTCCACGACATAGCCGAAGGCATAATGGCACAAATCTTGAAGTTTGACGTGCGCGATGCTCGCGATTCGTCGTCGGTGTTAGTGCCTACGGCGAAGAACGGCGACCTGATAGCCGCCGACTATGTGCTCACCCATTTGGGCTTTGCACCGCGCAAAGACTGGAGCGGCTCATACGCTGACGGTAACCCGATATGGGGCAAGGCCGTGTCTGACCGCCGCGAGATAAAACTGGACAGGACTGTCTCGATGCCACGCAACCGAATGCCCGACGTACATGGTATGGGAGCACGCGACGCAGTCTTCCTGATAGAAAGTCGGGGAGTAAGGACACGGTTGAAGGGACGCGGCAAGGTGACCGAACAGAGTATCGAACCCGGGCGGCCCGTCGGACACGGCATGACGTGTGAACTGGTATTGAAGTAATTGCCCGACCTCTGCTTCAACAGTCCTAAAACCAAAGTCCTAACGATTATAATAAGAAACAAATATTTGTATAGTATGATATTAAGCGAAATCTTGAAAGGCATTAAGCCGATTGCCATTGTCGGACGCGACGATGTCGAAATAACAGGTGTGAACATTGATTCGCGCCGCATAAAGGAAGGTCATCTGTTTGTAGCCATGAAAGGTACTCAGGTTAACGGCCATCGTTTCATTCCTAAGGCCGAAGAGTTGGGCGCACGTGCTGTCCTATGCGAAGACATGCCTCAGGACAAGAGAGACGGCGTGACCTACGTTCAGGTGGCTTCGACCGAAGATGCGGTAGGGCCAGCGGCTACGGCCTTCTACGGCAATCCGTCACGCCATCTCAAGCTTGTCGGCGTGACCGGCACGAACGGAAAAACCACGATAGCAACTCTGCTTTACAATATGTTTACGAAGTTCGGCTACAAATGCGGACTGCTTTCGACAGTGTGCAACTATATTGTCGACGAGAAGATACCTTCCGACCACACCACCCCTGACCCCATAGAGCTGAACGAACTTCTCGCCCGGATGGTGAAAGCCGGATGCGAATATGCCTTCATGGAGTGCAGTTCGCATGCCATTGCTCAGAAACGGATAGGCGGACTCTATTTCGCAGGTGGCATCTTCACTAATCTCACACGCGACCATCTCGACTATCACAAGACATTCGAGAACTACCGCAATGCAAAGAAAGCTTTCTTCGACATGTTGCCCAAGACTGCGTTTGCAATCACCAATGCCGACGACAAGAATGGCATGATAATGGTTCAGAACACCAAGGCTACAGTAAAGACCTACTCAGAACTGAAGGCAGCCGACTTTAAGGGTCGTATCATAGAATGTCATTTCGAAGGCATGTACCTCGAAATAGACGGTCGCGAGGTAGGGGTTCAGTTTATCGGCAAATTCAACGTCAGCAATCTGCTCGCGGTTTACGGAGCTGCAATCATGCTCGGTCAGAAACCGGAGGATGTGCTTCTGGTTATGAGTACGCTGCACAGTGTATGCGGAAGGCTCGAACCGATACATTCGCCCGAAGGTTACACCGCCGTAATAGATTATGCCCATACACCTGATGCTCTGGAGAACGTGCTCAATGCCCTACGTGAAGTAGACGGCAAAGGACATATCATCACCGTTTGCGGTGCCGGAGGAAACCGTGACAAAGGCAAACGTCCGCTCATGGCTCAGGAGGCCGTAAAGCAGAGTGACAAGGTCATCATCACAAGCGACAATCCTCGTTTTGAAGAGCCGCAGGACATTATCAATGACATGCTCGCCGGACTCAACGCCCAGCAGATGAAAAAAGTGGTGAGCATTGTAGACCGCCGTGAAGCCATACGTACGGCATGCATGATGGCACAGAAGGGCGATGTGGTTCTCATCGCCGGTAAGGGACATGAGGACTATCAGGAAATAAAGGGTGTGAAGCACCACTTCGATGACCACGAAGTAGTGCGCGAAATATTCAAGGAACAAAAAGCATAGGTCATGTTGTACTATTTATTCCGCTTTCTGGAGCAATATGGAATATCCGGCTCGCACATGTGGGGATACATCTCGTTCCGTGCGTTGCTTGCTCTTATTCTGTCACTGGTAATCTCGGCGTGGTTCGGTGAACGGTTCATCAAGTATCTGAAGAGCAAACAGATAACCGAAACCCAGCGCGATGCATCGATAGACCCGTTCGGTGTGAAGAAAATCGGCGTTCCCTCAATGGGCGGCATCATCATTATAGTGGCCATACTCGTGCCGGTTCTGCTGTTGGGCCGTCTGCGCAACATATACCTCATACTGTTGATTGTTACTACAGTGTGGCTGGGATTCCTCGGCGGCATGGACGACTACATCAAGATTTTCCGTCGCAACAAGGAAGGGCTGAAAGGCCGTTACAAGAT
>CALBJK010000044.1 GCA_937892695.1 uncultured Prevotella sp. | reverse complement strand
AAAAGACAATGTATACGAACCTCACCCGATGGACGGTCCTGCCACATTTTCTAAATATGACGGTAATGGACCGCTCGTTGTGCGGGTATACAGTTTCTCTTACCATAAAGGCATTCCGGAAGACACTTCGGGTAATGGAGGTGGCTATGTTTTTGACTGTCGCTCTACTCATAACCCAGGACGTTATGAACCATATAAGAAATTGACAGGTCTGGACGAGCCTGTAATACGCTTTTTGGAAGATGATGGTGAGATAATAACATTTCTGGAAAGCGTGTACAAACTGGCTGATGCTCACGTGGCACGTTACATACAGAGAGGATTTACCGACCTGATGTTTTGTTTCGGATGTACAGGCGGACAGCACCGCAGCGTATATGCAGCACAACATCTTGCAGAACACTTGCATGAGAGGTTTGGTATTGAAATAAAGATTATACATCGCGAGCAAGGTATAAATCAGACTTTACCTGCAAAAGGTAATATCTGACCTGTAAGAAACAAAACGTGTCTGATGTTAATTTAGAACAGAATTATGCAAGCAATGATATTTGCAGCCGGTCTTGGAACACGGCTTAAGCCACTCACCGATACGATGCCTAAAGCATTGGTAAGAGTCGGAGGTGAACCATTGATAAAGATTGTACTGGATAAACTAAGAAAAGCCGGTGCTGGACGAATTGTTGTGAATGTCCATCATTTTGCAAATCAAATTATCGAATACCTTGCAGAAAACAATAACTTCGGTATGGACATCCATATTTCTATCGAAAGTGAATTTCTCCTTGATACAGGAGGAGGAATACGCAAGGCTTTGCCATTGTTCATACCGCACATGCCAATATTAATTCATAATGTTGACATCCTTAGCAACGTCTCATTGGAGGATTTTTACAAATCTTCAAATGGGCATACGGCAACATTGCTTGTAAGCGAACGTAAAACTAAGCGATACCTGCTTTTTGATGATGACATGAAGTTGAAAGGATGGACAAATATCGAGACAGGTGAAGTGAAAAGTCCATACGGTAATATTAATCCGAAAGACTATAATATGTTTGCCTTTTCTGGCATTCATGTTCTAAGAGAAGACGCATTCCCATTTATGTCCGACTTTCCTGATAAGTTCGGAATAATGGACTTCTATTTGAGAATGTGTGATAAAATAGATATACAAGGAGTCTTTAAAAAAGATTTACAGCTTCTTGATGTTGGTAAACTGGATACGCTGAAAGAAGCTGAACTGTTTGTCAAAAAACAAAACGAGAATAAATTTATTCAAAATCCATAATATGCAACAGAAGATAATAATATTGGACTTTGGTTCGCAGACGACTCAACTGATAGGACGTAGGGTGCGTGAACTTGATACCTTCTGCGAGATTTTGCCTTATAACAAGTTTCCTAAGAATGAAGAAGGAATCATCGGTGTTATACTGAGCGGTTCACCTTATTCGGTGCATGATTCGAAGGCATTCAAAACCGACTTGAGCAAATTTGTTGGCAAATATCCTGTATTAGGTATTTGTTACGGTGCCCAGTTCATTGCAAACTCCAATGGTGGTAGGGTGGAGAAGGCTAATACACGCGAATATGGACGTGCTCATTTGCAGACTTTTGATGGTTTCGATCCATTGTTTCATGGATTTGAGCCGAATTCTCAGGTTTGGATGAGTCACGGTGACAGCATCACAGCTATACCGTCAGACTGCCATGTAATAGCATCTACAGCCGACGTGAAATATGCAGCTTTTGCAAGTAGCAAAAATCCGTTGTGGGCCGTTCAGTTCCATCCTGAAGTATTTCATACCACGCAAGGCAGCTTGCTTCTGAAGAATTTCGTTGTAGACATTTGCGGAAGCCGTCAAGAATGGAGCCCAGCTTCATTTGTCGATACGACAGTAGAAGAGTTGAAAACGCAGCTTGGTGACGACCGTGTTATTTTGGGACTTAGCGGTGGGGTCGACTCATCAGTATGCGCTGTATTGCTCAATCGCGCAATCGGAAAAAACCTCACATGTATATTCGTTGACCATGGGATGTTGCGTAAAAACGAATTTTCCAAAGTAATGGATGCGTATAAAGGTCTTGGCTTGAATGTCATTGGAGTAGATGCAAGCGACAAGTTCTTCAAAGATCTCGAAGGTGTAATAGACCCAGAGCAGAAGCGTAAGATTATCGGCCGGGATTTCGTTGAGGTATTCAATGCCGAAGCCAAGAAGATAACCGATGCCAAATGGCTGGCACAAGGTACTATATATCCGGACCGCATTGAAAGTTTAAGCATTACAGGCATGGTCATTAAAAGTCACCACAATGTTGGAGGACTTCCAAAGGATATGCATCTGAAATTATGCGAGCCGTTGAAATGGCTCTTCAAGGACGAAGTGCGTCGTGTAGGACATCAGTTGCAAATGCCTGAGAGACTCATCAAGCGTCATCCGTTCCCTGGACCCGGACTGGCAGTACGCATTCTCGGTGATATAACCCGAGAGAAGGTACGTATTCTTCAAGATGCAGACGACATCTATATTGAAAGTATGCTCAATTATACTTGTGAAGACGGAGAATGTCTATACGACAAGGTGTGGCAAGCAGGAACAGTTCTGCTTTCTACAATCCGCAGCGTAGGAGTTATGGGTGATGAACGTACATACGAACATCCTGTTGCTTTAAGAGCCGTTACCAGTACCGATGCTATGACCGCCGACTGGGCGCATCTCCCTTACGATTTCATGGCTAAAGTGTCAAACGAAATAATAAATAAAGTAAAAGGAGTAAACCGCGTTTGCTACGACATTTCTTCAAAACCGCCATCGACAATAGAGTGGGAGTAGACTGAACGATGAAACTGACAAAAAAAGGTTATCTCCAAGGTTTTGGAATTGTTGTAATATTCCTTGCGATTGTTAGAGCTGTTTACCCGTCTGTAGCAGATGACAGGCGGGTAAATGACGATTCTTCTGACAGTACGAAAATCAAGGAAGAACAGAATGATACGGATGATACGTTACTTATTAGTTCAGGTCCATATTCTACAAATGGCCGTTCTCGTTTTTTACATTCCGACGGTTCTGTTGTTAAGAATCGGATATACAGTGTTCCAAATTTTGGAAAAGCATTTCCCGACCAAAATGATATCCAGCTCATTTCTGCGATGAAGTATGGTGTTAGTCCGGTTATGGACAGAGCTGATGCAGAGAAACGTAAATCAGAACTTGTCTACATCGGGAGCAGTCCGTATTATCATGTGGATAAATTGAGGAACAGCATACCCTATTTAGTTCCAAAGGCTTCAATACTCCTCCATGATATAGGACGTAACTTCTTTGACAGTCTACAAATAAAAGGTATTCCACTCCATAAAATCATTGTGACAAGTGTGCTTCGCAGCAAGGCAGATATCGACCAACTAAGGGGACACAACCAAAACGCGAAACCCAATAGCTGCCATCTTTATGGTACAACTTTTGACGTGTGTTATAACCGTTATAAAACGGTAGAGGCACCAGGTGGCCCAAAGATGCGTAAGGTCAGGAACGACACGCTTAAATGGGTCTTGAGCGAAGTACTGAATGACATGCGCGAACGTGGAATGTGCCACATCAAATATGAAGTACACCAAGGATGCTTTCACATAACAGTGAAATGAGTGTGAATATTGCGTAAATTTATACTCTGACAGTCTTTTGTTTCAATCTAAAAGGCTATCTTTGTAGTGAAGAATAAACCCAACAAAACAAACAATATGGAAACAAATAAGGAATTAATAGCCCAGTGTGAGGCGAGAGCCAAACAGTGGCTTTCACCGTCGTTTGACGAAAACACTCGCAAAGAAGTTCAGAAAATGCTGGACGATAGCGACAAGACAAATCTCATAGATTCATTTTATAAGGCTTTAGAGTTCGGAACAGGCGGTCTGCGTGGTATAATGGGAGCAGGCTCAAATAGAATGAATATTTACACTGTTGGAATGGCTACGCAAGGCTTTGCCAACTATTTGAAGAAAAACTTCGCCAACCGCGAACACATATCAGTCGTAGTATGCCATGACTGCCGTAACAACAGCCGTCTGTTCGCTGAGACCGTAGCTGACATTTTCTCATCAAACGGTATAAAAGTTTACTTGTTTGACGATATGCGTCCTACTCCGGAATGTTCGTTCGCGATACGTCACTTCGGATGCCAAGGTGGTGTAAACATCACAGCATCTCACAACCCGCGCGAATACAACGGATATAAAGCTTATTGGGAAGACGGAGCACAAGTGCTTCCTCCTCACGACACAGGAATCATTGACGAGGTTAATAAAGTCAAGATTGAAGATGTAAAATTTAGCGGTAACAAAGCGTTGATACAGATTATCGGAGAGGAAATCGACAAAATATATCTTGATAAGATTCACACTGTATCAATCGACCCGGAGGTTATAAAACGCCAGAAAGATCTTAAGATTGTTTATACTCCGCTTCATGGTACCGGTATGATGCTGATTCCAAGAAGCCTTAAACTGTGGGGGTTTGAGAATGTCCACTGCGTGAAAGAGCAGATGGTAAGAAGCGGTGACTTCCCGACAGTGAAGAGTCCGAATCCTGAATACGGCGAAGCTTTGACATTGGCTCTTCGCGACGCAAAAGCTCTGGACGCTGATATTGTCATGGCTAGCGATCCTGATGCTGACCGTGTAGGAATGGCTTGTAAGAATGACAAGGGTGAATGGGTGTTGGTAAACGGTAACCAGACATGTCTTATCTTCCTTTACTATATCATAACTAACAGAAAGCAGAAGAAACTTCTGAAACCGACAGACTTCATCGTTAAGACTATCGTAACTACAGAAGTAATACGCAAGATTGCTGACAAGCAGAATATAGAAATGCGCGATGTATATACGGGCTTTAAATGGATAGCACGCGAAATCGCACTTTCAGAAGGTAAGCAGAAATACATAGGCGGCGGTGAAGAAAGCTATGGATTCCTTGCTGAAGACTTTGTACGCGACAAGGATGCAGTATCAGCTTGTTCTTTGCTCGCCGAAATATGTGCCTACGCCAAAGACAAGGGGAAGACACTCTACGACCTGTTGATGGATGTATATTTGGAATATGGTTATTCTAAAGAATTCACCGTCAACGTTGTACGTCCCGGAAAGACAGGTGCTGATGAGATTAGAGCCATGATGGACAACTTCCGCAAGAATCCACCTACAGAACTCGGTGGAAGCAAAGTGGTTCGCGTGAAAGACTATCTCACACTCAAAGAACACGATGACAAAGGTAATGTAAAAGATCTTGTAATGCCGACAACGAGCAATGTGCTACAGTGGTTCTGTGAGGACGATACTAAAGTAAGCGTTCGTCCTTCAGGTACAGAGCCAAAGATTAAGTTTTACCTAGAGGTAAAAGGATGCATGAAGTGTAGCGGATGCTACGAGCGTTGCGAAAAAGAAGGTGCTGAAAAGATTGAAGCCATCAAGAAGAGCCTGAAACTCGATTGATTGATATTTTTCTTTAACGGTATAGTAGCCATTAATAGAATATGTTTTTCTTATTCTATTAATGGCTGTTTTTTTTGACTATTTCGGAGAGATTGATTAATTTTGCACAGAGAAGACAGTGTCTCGGTCTGTCGCTGGTACAATTTACATACGAGAGGAAAGTCCGGGCAGCGTAGGGTGCTCCACTTCTTAAACTGGAAGCTGTTGGTGACAGCAGGATTTGGCAGAAGAAAACAACCGCCATACGAAAGGATGGCAAGGGTGAGAAGGTAGTGTAAGAGACTACCAGTCGGTAGGTGACTATCGGGCTGTGCTTTCTGGAGGCTGCAAGTTCGCGTAAACCATCGTCCGAGGATTGCCCGTCCGATTTACGATGGAGGGTAGAACGCTTGACGTATGAGGTGACTTATATGGTAGATAAATGGCAGACGCTTTTTCACTATTACAGTGAAGTGAAGAAGAACAGAACCCGGCTTATAGAGACACTGTCTTCATTTTTTTGCTTATCGGTATCGGTGGGTTCTTATATTTTTCCCATTCGATTTATTTACGTCTCTCCCCTTGTACGACTTTGCGGTATTTTGCAATCCTTTATCTTCTTCTTTGTAATGCAAATGAGAATAATCTGATTTAGCATACAGTTTCTTTATCAAATCTGGACGACCGATTTTTTTAAGTTCGTGCTCTATATTACGCCGTTCCTCTGGTTTATACCAGAAAAAGAACATGCGCTGAGCCAATTTCTGATTGGGTGTTCTCGCACTGAATACTTCCTTCAGAGTGTAAGGGTCGTAACCTGTATACCACATCTCTGTACTAACTGTCATGGGAGTAGGTGTAAAGTCCTGGACCTGCTCAAGATGGAAATTTAGTTGCTTTGTCAAGACTGCAAGTTCCGCCATATCTTCTTCCCTGCATCCGGGATGACTGCTGATGAAATAAGGTATTAATTGCTGATTCAGATTTTCTCTTTCGTTGATTCTATCAAATATTTGTTTGAATCTGCCAAATAGTGAGAACGAAGGCTTGCGCATAAGTCTCAGTACTTCGTCACTAGTATGCTCAGGAGCAACCTTCAAACGTCCGCTGACATGATTGCAAATTAATTCCTTTGTATAAACTCGTGCGGCCTCATTTGTCTTTTCGTCTTTGCTCTCATGCAGTAACAGGTCGTATCGTACACCACTGCCTATGAAACTCTTCTTTATTTGCGGAAGAGCATCGACAGCATGATATATTTCTAGAAGTCGGCCATGGTCAGTATTCAGATTCGGACAGATTTGTGGGTTGATGCATGAAGGCCGTTTACATTTTTCACACGCTTTACGGTTACGCCCTCCCATGCCGTACATATTGGCTGAAGGGCCACCTAGGTCGGACAGATATCCTTTAAAATCAGGCATCAGAACCACTTTCTTGACTTCTCTCAATATGCTTTCTTTGCTCCGACAAACTATGAATTTTCCTTGATGGGCACTGATTGTACAGAACGCACATCCCCCAAAACAACCTCGGTGAATGTTGACAGAGAACTTGATCATTTCGTAAGCCGGAATACGTTTGTTCTTATACTTAGGGTGTGGCATACGAGTATAAGGCAAGTCGAACGAAGCATCCAGTTCTTCTGTCGTCATTGGTGGGAACGGAGGATTGACAATAGCATAACTTCCTTCAACTTCCTGAATAAGGCGTTGCGCATGTATCTTGTTAGACTCTTCTTCGATATGTCTGAAGTTTTCAGCTTGCGCTTTTTTGTCTCTCAGACATACTTCATGGCTATTCAGAACGATATCATCAGAAGTTATTCCGTCTGGTATGTCTTTCTCGTTTTTACAAAGGAAAACGGTCTGGGGAATATCTTTTATTTCGCCTATTGCTTTGCCGGCTTTAAGATTCTCACATAACTGTACGACTGGCTTTTCTCCCATACCATAGATGACCATGTCTGCTCCCGACTCACAAAGTATGCAGCGCATCAGTTTGCCTTTCCAATAATCAAAATGAGTTAGTCTTCGCATTGAAGCTTCAATGCCCCCAAGGACAACAGGCACATTTGGATAGAGTTTTTTCAGTATCCTGGTATAGACGATAGTAGGGTACTCCGGTCTACAGTCGTGCCGTCCGTCAGGACTATAAGCATCTTCAGATCGAAGTCGTTTATTGGCGGTGTATTTATTTACCATCGAATCCATACATCCTGGTGCAATTCCAAAAAACAAATTGGGCCTTCCTAACTTTTTGAAATCGCGGAAATCACCATGCCAGTCAGGCTGCGGAACTATCGCAACGCGATAGCCAGCAGCTTCCAATGTACGCCCTATAACCGCAGCTCCAAACGATGGGTGGTCGACGTAGGCATCAGCGGAGAATAAAATGACATCAATCGATGTCCACTTGCGAAGTTCCACTTCCTTTTTTGTCGTCGGAAGCCAGTCTGTCAGTTGATATTCTCTCATTCTGCCAGCTGCTTTCTTTTTTTCAACCAATCTGCATAAAGAGCGACAAGCTCACGCAGACCGTAAGCCTTCATATTGTTATTGTAAATCACATCAAGACACAGGTCAAGCAGCTGTTTGTCTGCATTTCCTGTACCTTCGAGAAGCGAGCGAATGTTGAGCTTGAGCTTGTCAAGCACCCCTTCGTCTATGATGCCATTGCTGTCAACGAGATTATCTAAAAGCGAATAATGTTTTATTGTTTCTAGGTGTGCATCACTAACTTCAATACTCCTAGTTCCTGATAAATTTGCTTGAATTTTATGCATAATATTTTATTTTTAGTTATTATTTCATTAGAAATCTGAGCATACCACTCATTATAGAACGTCTCTGTCCAGAATTATTTATACATTCGAACGGAAATCCTATCGTAATGCATTTATAATCATTGCCATCGTACGCTACTGCTGCGCTTCTTCCATCTTCATATCGCATTGCGCAGTAGGCGGGTGACTGTGCATCAAGAACGTCTACTGATTGCGCGGCATAATGTTTTTCATTGAAATCACGAATGATGTTAAATTTAATGCCAAGTCCATCTATCTCGTTTTCGGACGAATCTGTATTTGTTCCCGAATTATCAAATTTAAATGTCTGCGAAACAAAATCCTTCTCTTTTTCCGTAAGCATATCAGAACCGACATAAGAGCCGCTTACCATGATGCTTCCGCCTCCATTTACATATTGCGTTATGGCGTTTTGCATACTCGGGGTGAAAGTTTTATAAAAGCGCAACGAATGGCCATCATCTTTTTCTAATCCAAGTATCAGGTCAACGCAGTCAAATGCAGACATGTTTACATTACCGTTTTCAACGGCATCTGAAGAGCAACTTGTAACATTATATTTGTTTGTGCTTGCTATTGCATCTGCATGTTGTGGAACATAATCAAACGTATTGCCACAAATGTATTTTCCCGCCATTTCATCACCGCAAAAGCCTAATCCATCAGGACCTTCAATTCCGATTTTGTCTTTTGAAAAACAAAGTTGACGACCGTTCCAACCGTTCATTATGCGATAAGGCACACCCATATCTGCATTCATGTCAAAACCTTGTCTATTGGGATCATCGATTACTGCAGGGGAAGATAAACGATGAAATCCATTTACAACAAGCACAGTCTTAGTCGCTTCTGGAGCAATATAAGCCGAAAGAACCTCTGTCGGAAAACTTTCTCCGCCTCGGTTTGTTGCTGTAACCATGAAATGATATAATTTGCCTTCTTCCGGCTTGAAACTATACGATGTACCTTTTATGTTCTTACCATTATCAAAGGTACCATTACCCACCGCTGTAAAAACGTTGTAAGAGGTTGGCATAGCTGTCGGCTCCAGTCTGTCAGCTTGAGCATTCCATGAAAGTGTTATTTCTTTACCATTTGTTATTTCTGCCCGGAAATTTTTTGGTGTCAATGGCTGTACAACAAATGGTCTGTCGTGTTGTCGGTTCACGAAACGTAGTATGGTTTTATATATAGAACGTGCAAGAGTGAATTTGAAATTCGGATCTTGCCCTCTAAGCATATCGCCGAAATTCTGATGAGACATTGTCTCTATTATAGCTGAAGGTACTTCCGGGTTTCGAGTTTCCGAATAGTTGCGGTCGTAAATTCCACGTGATGTCCAATGTTTATACTCGGCATTGACATCTTTTAACATTCCGGAGACAAGGGCATCTGCGAAATCTTTTGATAACATGCGCGAAATTCCGGAGTTCAGACGTCCGTCATTGAAATATGTAGTACATATTCCAAGCGAGCCTATCAGCGAATCTGTATCTGATGCGTAACCGGCATCGCTATGGACTGCCAGACTGAGTTCAATAGGGACCTTCTTGCCTTCCAGTGTCGGCATGTATACAGATCCGCCACCGAGCCAGTTGGTCATAAGAGAACGCACGTTTATATCGTCGCCATAGTCGTCTGTACCATTTTTTGTACTGTAAATGCTGTATGGCGCTCCGTACCACTGGGCACTGTAACGGGCTCCCTCCAGACATCTGGGCATTCCGCTTGTCGTATCACCACGCCTGATATTACCCATTCCTCCTCCGAATCTTACCGCATCCGTCGTAACAACACCTTTCTCTCCGGAATTGTTTGTTACGACAACACGGTTGTACATGCTACTACCCTTGTCGAAGTCAAAATTTCCGAGATACACCCATGTTGAACCACCCATTTTCTGATTTACCCGGAAAGCAGTCTGTTCGCCTTTGTGGTAAACAATGTACTGAGCATCCTCAACACTATTTGGTAGCGATTGATAGCTGACATAAACAGCGTAAGACCCACTTTCCGGAAAATCAGGTTGATAGGAAGCCAATGTCACATTTTTAGACTTGGATGTGGTTCTTACCATTCTTGCAGTTCCGTCTTCAAACGGATTCTGTCCATCTGCGTATGTTCCGCTATGCCATGTAAATCCTTTAATGTCAGTATTTTCCCATTTTTTCCCACTTTCCAATTCTATGTAATAGGATTTATTATCTTGGTAATCATTATCTACAATGATTTCGTTTTTTTGAATGTCACGCTCACGTGGCGTGAACACTATTCCGCCTGCCTTTTCCAGCATAGGTATGAGATAAGGCAGTACTATTGTTTGAGTGAACAGGTCTTCTGTTGTTCCAAATAGGTTCGGACGTTGCCATCTCCATTTTCCTATCTTTTGGTCATAAAACATTCCGTGACTAGCCCACAAAGCAATGTGCCTGTCATTAAGTCCAAGCGTTATTTTGTTCGGACGCGATTCATTGCTTACCCATGAATTTCCTTTATATTCAATGTTTCCCCATCCGCCATTCGTCGGGCTAGGCTGAGTATGAGCGTTAGGCGTGAGTTCATCAATAGACAAGCCGCATGTAATGATTCTTAGTTTGTATTTATTGTATGGCTTTGACAAACTCTTAGACAGTTTGCGATAAATTTTTGATACGTCGCGCATTGTGAACTCCTGTGCAGCGAAATCGCTATTAACCACAATGCTTACAGTCTTCGCCTTATCATTTATGTCAAGCGATATGACCTGCGGCTTCCCTGGCAGATAATCGTCTTTAGGACTGTAGTTACGCAGAAACTCGTTAACTTCATAGTTTAGCCTGTCGGTTGTGCCTTGATTCTGTCCATCGGCATCTGCTACATATAATAATCCTGCTGCAATAAATGCAAGAAAGAATCTCTTCATTTCAGTTCTCCTATAGTAAACAACTCGGGATTTTTACCTTTGAAATCTTTATAATACATCTTCACTTTTCGCATGTCAGACTCTAAATCTCCAGAAGGAATGATACTTTCAGTACATTTTATGAGCTTCTTTTCATAGTCTACACCGTAAAGCAGAATTGGAATTTTTGCTTTGAGTGCAATGAAATAGAAGCCTTTTTTCCATTCTGGATTTAGTGATCTCGTTCCTTCCGGTGTTATGCACAGATGAAATTCTTCACTTAGGCAAGCCGTTTCAGCAAGCCTGTCAGTCATGCTGGTGTGCTTGCTTCTGTATACGGGAATCCCCCCCAATCGTCTGAAAATCAAGCCTAGAGGCCAAAAGAACCATTCCTTCTTCATCAGAAAATTTATTCTAAAGCCTTCTGCCATAGAATATAATTGACCAATAAAAAAATCAAAGTTACTGGTGTGGGGAGCAAGACAAATAATGTACTTCTTAGGATGGGCCACAGTAACGTCCTTGGTCCATCCCATTTCTGTGTACAATATCCATTGGCACAACTTTCTTATCATATTTTATAAATAGAAACCATTGACCGCTATCATCGTAATAGAATGAAAATTTTAATCAAGTTCTACGGTCAACTTTAAATCATGAGTTAAGATTGGAAATCTGATCCGACAGTTCTCCCACCTGTTTGTTGAAGTTTTTAATCAAGTCATTATAGAATGATTTTGCTTTCATTCCAGGTTCTTGATGAGACACCCGCTGTATGTAATCACTGTTAATCACTAAGATAGACGTAAGCAGTGCCTTTGAATTTTCCTTGTTGCCTTTGCCATATAGCGAAACCGCAACACATTCGGCGAACAATTCTCCGCAAATGTTGTTGATTGCATGTTTCAAATCTCTTCTATTTGCCATAATATTCGTTTTTAACAGCCCAAAGATAGAGAAAAAAAGATAAATACAATACGATATTTAGAAAAATCTGAAAAAAAAATCATTTCTTTTTCATTTCCTTCACCATGTCAAGGAAAAAGATTATTTTTGCAGACAATAAAGGATTTTTTATTTAATAAAGAGTTAATAAGATTATGGAAAAAAGTGCATTGCAGAAGGAGAGGGCTGCTTACCAGCCCAAATTGCCAAAAGCTCTTCAAGGTGCAGTAAAAGTAAAAGAGGGCGCCCCGACACAAAGCGTTGACAATCAGGATGAAATCAAGAAGCTATTCCCCAACACATACGGAATGCCTCTCGTAGAGTTTGTTCCTTCCGATAAGGCTGAAAACAAAACTATGAATGTCGGCGTTATCTTGAGTGGAGGTCAGGCTCCTGGAGGACACAATGTCATTTCCGGCCTCTTCGACGAGATAAAGAAGCTCAATCCCCAAAACAGACTTTATGGCTTCCTCATGGGTCCGGGTGGACTTGTTGACCATAAATATATTGAAATCACAGAAGAACTCCTTGCTGACTACCGTAACACTGGTGGTTTCGACATGATTGGCAGCGGACGTACAAAGCTGGAAAAAGAAGACCAATTCGAAAAGGGTCTCCAGATAATCCGAGAGCTCAATATTTCAGCAATAGTAATCATCGGTGGCGATGACTCTAATACGAATGCTTGTGTTCTGGCAGAATATTATGCAGCTAAGAAGTACGGCGTTCAGGTCATCGGTTGTCCCAAGACCATCGACGGCGACTTGAAGAACGACCAGATTGAAACATCATTCGGTTTCGATACAGCAACTAAGACTTACAGCGAAGTAATCGGAAATATCGAACGAGACTGTAACTCTGCACGCAAATACTGGCACTTCATCAAACTGATGGGTCGTTCGGCTTCTCATATTGCTCTCGAATGTGCACTGCAGACGCAGCCGAACATCTGCCTTATCTCAGAGGAGATACAAGCCAAAGACCTCACCCTTAACGATATCGTAGAACAGATAGCCACAACAGTTGCTTATCGTGCAAGTCAGGGGAATAACTTCGGTGTTGTTCTTATACCGGAAGGTCTTATTGAGTTCATTCCTGCAATCGGCCGTCTCATCCAAGAGCTTAACGACCTGCTTGCAGCTCACGGTGCCGACTACAAGGACCTTGACAAGGAAGCACAGCGCGAATACATCCTCGCACATCTCAGCGAAGCCAACAAGGCTACATTCGAGACTCTTCCTGAAGGTGTCGCACGGCAGCTTTCACTCGACCGCGACCCTCACGGAAACGTACAGGTATCACTCATCGAAACAGAAAAACTTATATCTGAAATGGTAGGCGACAAGCTGGCTCAATGGGCAAAAGAAGGCAAATACACAGGCAAGTTTGCAGCTCAACACCACTTCTTCGGATATGAGGGACGATGCGCAGCTCCTTCAAACTTCGATGCCGACTACTGTTATGCTCTCGGTGCAAGTGCTGCACAGCTCATTGCAAACGGCAAGACAGGCTACATGGCCATCGTAAAGAACACCACTGCCAAGACTGATGAATGGAAAGCTGGCGGCGTGCCTATCACCATGATGATGAACATGGAAAAGCGTAATGGCGAAATGAAGCCTGTAATACGCAAGGCTCTGGTCGAGTTGGACGGCAAACCGTTCAAGACATTTGCTGCAAAACGCGACGAATGGGCAAAGAACACATGCTACGTGTATCCCGGACCGATTCAGTATTGGGGACCGAGCGACGTGTGCGACCAGACTACCAAGACGCTCGCTTTGGAGCAAGCTTAAAATCCATTCATAATCAGGCCACAATGAGCCTGACAAATAGCGAAAACTAATATTTATATCGATACAATGAGAGCAATGCCCAATAGGCTTTGCTCTCATTTTCATGTAAAATGAGCAACACGGTCAGACATACATCAAGGCGTAGCCAATCTCCACGCAGACGCCGCACACCTTCAAGGAAAAAGAAATTCTTCCGCCGACACCCGCATTGGGCATGGTGGACAGGAGGTATAGGAATTATAATATTGTATGTATGGCTGTTCTATTCGTTCTTTGTCAGTCCTACAGGATTCAGATGGAGAGCTTTGTACGGCGATGCCAACTATCCGGAAGGTTATGAGATTCACGGCATCGACATCTCCCATTATCAGGGTGACATTGATTGGGAAAAACTGCGTTATGCCATGATCGGTGGCTATCCTTTACGTTTCATAATGATAAAGTCGACAGAAGGTTCCAGCCGGATAGACACGAATTTTTACGACAATTTCTTCCACGCCCGCGAAAACGGCTTCATACGTGGTGCCTATCATTTTTGGAGCAACAAGTCGACGGCTCGTGCCCAAGCTTATTATTTTCTCAACAACGTGCATCTCGAAGACGGCGACTTGCCGCCAGTACTCGATATAGAACACAAGCCCAAGGAACAATCAGTAGAAGACTTCCAGCGCAACGTGCTGACGTGGCTGCACATAGTCGAGGACAAATACCACGTCAAACCGATTATTTACACTTACTACAAGTTTAAGGAGCAATACCTAAGTGCCCCTGTCTTTGATGATTATCCTTATTGGATTGCCCACTATTACGTGAGTAAGGTCGAATATAAAGGACAATGGAAGTTTTGGCAACATACTGACGTAGGACGTCTTCCCGGCATTAAGGGATATGTCGATCTAAACATTTATAACGGTTCGTATTATGATATGAAGAAACTTACCATCGGCAATCAGGAAGACGAGTGGTAGCAAGAAGCCTGTTCAAGCCTTCAATATGAGACAAGCCCATTGCCCGTCGTGCTTGTTTTTCTCTTCTTTCAGTCCGAGATTCTCTGCTTTTTTCTTCAACATCGGAATGTCTTCAACATAGAATCCACTTAATATGAGATAAGAACTTTTATGCATTACCTTGCAGAATTTGTCCATATCTGCAAGAAGTATGTTTCGGTTAATGTTTGCGAGGATAATGTCAAAGCTCTCGTTTACATTATCAAGCAACGAAGCGTCTCCGTCCATCACCTTTATTTTATCAGTCACTCCGTTCAGCTCGGCGTTGTGTCGTGTATTTCTCACGCTCCATTCGTCGATGTCATACGCCGTAGCACTCTCAGCACCGGCCTTTAAAGCTGCAATAGACA
>CALBJK010000043.1 GCA_937892695.1 uncultured Prevotella sp. | reverse complement strand
TTCTTTACTCGTTTTTTTGTTAAAAGCGTGTAAAGTAAATCTGTATCAGGACACGGTTATAAATAGGCCAAAACCGGCAGACCTGCTTACAAATCGGAACCTCCATATTCCGTGTCAAGTATTGATACAAAAAAACAAGGGCGGAACGGAATAAAAAAACACCGAACCACCCTTGCATGCGTATTCGTACTTTGACCCTACATTATAATAAGGTATAACGGGAAGATAAAATAAAGTATTTCCGCCTCCACAGATATCCTGCACCTTTACTTATACAGTGGGCATCTGCTCACGGGATTAATCAGTTGTAGGCCGACTCGCCGTGCTCGTAGATGTCGAGACCCTCTTCTTCTACCCGGTGTTCGACGCGCATCCCTATCGTCGAGTCGACTATCTTGTAGAGAACGAATGTCACCGCAGCACTGAACACAACCGATACGGCTGTGGCAAAAAGCTGTATCCAGAGCTGATGCCAGTCGCCGTAGAGTGCGCCCTGCACACCCTCTGGGCCGGTAACAAAGCGTGTGGCAAATACTCCGGTGAGGATCGAACCTATCATTCCGCCCACACCATGCACTCCGAATGCGTCAAGAGCGTCGTCATACTGCAGTCTGTGCTTCACCACAGCCACCATAAAGAAGCACACCAACGGTGTAATGAATCCAATGGCAAACGCCCCGAGCAAGTCGGCCGACCCTGCGGCAGGAGTTATAGCCACAAGTCCCGACACAGCTCCTGTACATGCCCCTACCGTGGTAGGCTTCTTGTTCACAATCCAGTCGACGGCCATCCATGTCACAGCCGCAACAGCCGTAGCCACATGGGTGACCAGAAAAGCATTGGCAGCGATGCCGTCGGCAGCCAGACCGCTACCTGCATTGAACCCGAACCACCCCAGCCACAGGAACGACATGCCCATGAACACAAGCGGCACATTGTGGGGCACAACCGGACGGCCCTTCTTGAAGTCTTCGCGGCGGCCTATCATCACAGCTACCACCAGAGCCGATATTCCGGCATTGACATGCACTACCGTGCCTCCGGCAAAGTCGATTGCCCCCATCTGCTGCAGGAAACCGCCGCCCCATACCCAGTGAGCCATGGGGAAATAGGCCAGAACCACCCAAAGGACTATGAACACCATATAGCCTTTAAACTTGATGCGTTCGGCGAACGCGCCAAGAATCAGAGCCGGAGTGATGAGTGCAAACATGCACTGGAACATGACAAATGTCAGCTCGGGTATGTTGCCTGTTGTAAGCGAAGACGGCGAAATGCCGCAAAGGAAGAGCTTGTCCGTTCCGCCCATTATGCCCCAAAGAGGGTTACCCGAATCTCTGAAACCGGTGCCGAACACCCAGCTGTAGCCAAATGCCACCCACAGTATGCTCACCACACCGACAATAAGCATGGTCTGCATCACTACGCTCAGAACGTTTTTCTGCCTGACAAGTCCGCCGTAGAACAAGGCTATGCCGGGAATGCTCATAAGCAGCACGAGCACCGTAGCCACAATCATCCAGGCTGTGTTGCCTGTATCAAGAGACGGGCCGGCTACGTCGGCGGCTCTTGCGCCGGCAGTGGAAATAAGAAAAAGAGCAGCCGCCCACAAAGACCGGACAGCCACAATACTGTATCTTGAGTATTTCTTCATTTTGTTCATCGTGTTATTTTTTGGTTTACATTATTTTCCGATTTCGATTGCCGACAAACCCTGTCGCATATCATCGTGATGCCGTTCCGTCACTGTTCTTGTTCGGCATTGTACAAGGCTATGTCGCCACGCTCGCCGGTACGTATGCGCACAGCATCCGCAACAGGAATGACGAATATGCGTCCGTCGCCTATTTCTCCGGTCTGTGCCGCTCCCAGTATTGCCTGAATTGCACGTTCTACGTTTTTTTCTCTTACCACGAGCGAAACGAGAGTGCGCTCTATCGAGCTGGTGTCGTATGCCACGCCACGATAGATACGTCCCTGCCGCATCTTGCCTATGCCACGCACGTCGTAGTAGGAGAACCACTCGATGTCGGCAGCAAGAAGAGCCTGCTTCACATCCTCGAATCTTGACTTACGGATGATAGCCTCAATTTTCTTCATAACTTTCTTTATTATATATTAAATAAGCAAATTACAACACAATGCGCCGTTTCGAGTGCAAAGTTATAACAAAACGACAAACCGCACAAGACAAAGAGTACATTTTATTTTCAGGAATCAGCTTCAGTTTTACTTTTGCACCAAAACACATACCAGACAGTTACTATCTGCAATTTTAGCAGACTTATTTAACACATTATGTAACCTTTACAAAAATATGCAATTATTTTGCTATGAAAATATTTGTCAGTTTCGCAAAACGTTGTATATTTGCAGAGAAATTCAAAACAGTTGAAAACTAAAAGAGAAAATAGATAGCAAAATGGCAAGGACTGTCAGATTCACGAAAATGCAAGGCGCAGGCAACGATTATATCTACGTCAACACTTTATTATTCAAACTGGACGACCCCGAAGCTACGGCTTTCAAATGGAGCGCACGCCATACCGGTATTGGCAGCGACGGGCTTGTTCTGATAGGCAAGCCGACCGAAGGCACCGATGCCGACTACTCTATGCGCATTTTCAACGCCGACGGTTCCGAAGCCATGATGTGCGGCAACGCATCGCGCTGTATAGGCAAGTACCTCTACGAAAAAAAACTGACCGACAAGCGCAAGATACGGCTTGAAACACTGTCGGGGGTAAAGGAACTCGACCTGCATGTCAACCCCTCGACCGACAAGGTGGAAAGCGTCACCGTAGACATGCTCGCACCTCGTTTTGCCGTAGCCGGGCAGTACGACGAGAAGTGCGGAGACACATTAAATGCAGAAGGACGCGACTTTCGCGGTACGTTCGTATCAATGGGCAACCCCCACTTCGTCACCTTCGTCGACGACATCGGCAGTCTCGACATAGCCCGTTACGGCCGCGTGATGGAGCGCGACAAGGCATTTCCGGAGCGTTGCAACATCGAGTTTGCCCAGATACGTCCCGACGGCACCATCCGTACCCGCGTATGGGAACGTGGCAGCGGCATAACCATGGCATGCGGCACCGGAGCGTGTGCCACAGCCGTAGCGGCAGCCTCTACAGGACGTGCCGGACGCGAATCGGCAATCGTGATGGACGGAGGAACGCTGCACATAGAATGGAGCAAGGATGACGGCCATGTCTACATGACAGGCCCTGCAGCCTTCGTCTTTGAGGGCGAAGCCGAACCATGAAACGCCGAAGAAAAAGACAACCAATAAAAAAGACAACAAATAATATGGCATTAGTAAATGAGCATTATCTGAAATTGTCGGACAATTACCTCTTTGCCGACATTGCCAAAAAGGTGAAAGCCTTCAAGGTATCCCATCCCGAAATACGTGTCATCAGTCTCGGCATAGGCGACGTGACACAGCCGCTTGCCCCGGCAGTGATCGAAGCCATGCACAAGGCCGTCGACGAAATGGCCGTGAAAGAGACATTCCGCGGCTACGGACCCGAACATGGCTACGACTTCCTGCGCGAAGCTATCATTAAGAACGACTTTGAGCCGCGCGGCATTCATCTCGACATGGACGAGGTGTTCGTCAATGACGGAGCCAAGAGCGACACTGGCAACATCGGCGACATCGTGCGCTGGGACAACAGTGTCGGCATAACCGACCCGGTATACCCTGTCTACATAGACTCAAACGTGATGTGCGGACGAGCCGGAACACTGGAAAACGGCAAATGGACAAATGTCACATATCTGCCCTGTACAGCCGAGAACAACTTCGTGCCGCAGATTCCCGACCACCGCGTCGACATGATATATCTGTGCTACCCCAACAACCCGACAGGCACTGTACTCACCGCCTCCGAACTGCAGAAATGGATTGACTATGCCATCAAGAACGACACACTCATCCTCTACGATGCCGCATACGAGGCATACATCCGCGACAAGAACATACCCCACTCCATATACGAGATTAAAGGAGCACGCAACGTGGCCATTGAGTTCCACAGCTACTCTAAGACAGCCGGATTCACCGGTGTTCGCTGCGGCTACACCATCATACCGAAGGAATTAACCGCCGCCACTCTTGATGGCAACAAGCGAGTAGGTCTGAACCATCTGTGGGATCGCCGACAGTGCACCAAGTTCAACGGGACAAGCTACATCAGCCAGCGGGGAGCCGAAGCCATTTACACACCGGAAGGCAAAAAGCAGATACGCGCCACTGTCGACTACTACATGAACAACGCACACACCATGTACAAGGCACTGACAGACCTTGGATTCACTGTATACGGCGGACTCAACGCCCCATACCTTTGGGTGAAGACTCCGGACGGAACCGACAGCTGGAAGTTCTTCGAAGAAATGCTCTACGGAGCCGGCATAGTATGTACACCGGGCGTGGGGTTCGGACCGAGCGGCGAAGGCTACATCCGCCTGACCGCATTCGGCGACAAGAACGACTGTCTCGAAGCAATGGAACGTATCGGGAAATGGCTGAAAAAGAAATGATAAACATCTAACAGAAAAAGACATATAACATTTTAAAGAAGATATTCTTACAACAGATATTAACAACATTAATCAAGAACAATGGCTAATTTAAGATTTGAGGTTGTAGCCGAGGCATTCAAGAAGAAGCCTCTGGAAGTGATTACGCCGATTGAAAGACCGTCGGAGTACTTCGCGAAGAACGTGTTCAACCGCGCCAAGATGTACAAGTACCTGCCGCGTGATGTCTACGAGAAACTCATAGATGTCATTGACAACGGTGCCCGTCTCGACCGTTCCATCGCCAATGCTGTGGCAAAAGGCATGAAACAGTGGGCTGACGAGAATGGCGTGACCCACTACACGCACTGGTTCCAGCCCCTCACCGGAGGAACAGCCGAGAAGCACGACGCCTTCATCGAGCACGATGGCAAGGGCGGAATGATCGAAGACTTCTCCGGCAAACTGCTTGTACAGCAGGAACCTGACGCAAGCTCATTCCCAAGCGGCGGCATACGCAGCACCTTCGAGGCTCGCGGCTACTCGGCATGGGATCCGACATCGCCGGTATTCATCATCGACGATACGCTCTGCATACCGACAATCTTCATCTCTTATACGGGCGAAGCTCTCGATTACAAGGCTCCGTTGCTGCGTGCCCTCCATGCCGTGAACGTGGCTGCTACAGACGTATGCCACTATTTCTATCCCGATGTCAAGAAGGTTGTGTCCAATCTCGGATGGGAACAGGAATACTTCCTCGTCGACGAAGGACTCTACTCGGCACGTCCCGACCTCGTTCTGACCGGACGCACACTCATGGGACACGACTCTGCCAAGAACCAGCAGATGGACGACCATTATTTCGGAACAATACCCGAACGCGTCCAGGCCTTCATGAAGGATCTCGAAATACAGGCTCTCGAACTGGGCATCCCCTGCAAGACTCGCCACAACGAGGTTGCACCCAACCAATTTGAGGTAGCTCCAATCTACGAGGAGACCAACCTTGCCGTAGACCACAACATGCTGCTGATGTCGCTCATGCACAAGGTAGCACGCAAACACGGCTTCCGCGCACTGCTCCACGAGAAACCTTTCGCCGGAATAAACGGTTCGGGCAAACACAACAACTGGAGCCTGTCTACCGATACGGGCATACTGCTCCACGGTCCAGGCAAGACGGCCGAAGACAACCTGCGCTTCGTTGTATTCATCGTCGAGACGCTGATGGGTATCTACAAGCACAACGGACTGCTCAAAGCCAGCATCATGACGGCCAGCAACGCCCATCGTCTGGGAGCCAACGAGGCACCTCCAGCAATAATCTCTTCGTTCCTCGGACACCAGCTCACCGACCTGCTCAAACACTTCGAGAAGTCGGACAGCAAGGACCTCCTCAACATGGCAGGAAAGCAGGGACTTAAACTTGACATTCCGGAGATACCTGAGTTGCTCATCGACAACACCGACCGTAACCGTACAAGTCCCTTCGCCTTCACCGGCAACCGTTTCGAATTCCGTGCCGTCGGTTCCGAAGCCAACTGTGCTTCGGCTATGATTGTGCTCAACACTGCAGTGGCCGAGGCGCTCGAAGACTTCAAGAAACGTGTCGATGCACGTATCGCTAAAGGCGAAGACAAGATGTCAGCAATCATTGACGAACTGCGCAAGGACATTGTAGTATGCAAGCCTATCCACTTTGAAGGCAACGGCTACTCTGACGAATGGGTGGCAGAAGCCAAGAAGCGCGGACTCGACTGCGAAACTTCTTGTCCGAAGATATTTGAACGCTACCTCGACCCCGATTCGATAAAGATGTTCGAAGAGTTCGGTGTCCTGAGTAAAAAAGAACTCGAAGCCCGCAACGAAGTGAAATGGGAGACATATACAAAGCGCATTCAGATTGAAGCCCGCGTATTCGGCGACCTCTCGATGAACCACATCATCCCGGTTTGCACCCACTACCAGAGCCAGTTGGCAAAGAACGTACAGAGCGTTTACGACATCTTCAACAAGGAAGAAGCCGACAAACTCACAAAGCGCAACAAGAAAATTATCGAGGAGATTGCCGAGCGCACCCAAATAATCGAGACCGGCGTAGAGGAACTTGTAAACGCCCGCAAGGTGGCCAACAAGATTACTGACGAGCATCAGAAGGCCATAGCCTACCACGACACTGTGGTACCGAAGATGGACGAGATACGCTACCACATCGACAAACTCGAACTCATCGTCAGCGATGAGCTGTGGACTCTGCCTAAGTATCGTGAACTTCTGTTCATCAGATAAATCTATATTGTCTGGCCTGCGTTTTGCCTTCGGGCTGCGATGAGGATCAGACGACCGACTGACAAGAATAACTATTTCTTTTATTGGTTGTTTAAGTTTGCGACGGGGATTGGCTGCGAAGCCGGTCTCCGCTTTTAAACCTTTCCATAAGATAACAGACAAGCCAACCGACCGCAAAAAGGACGATGGCTGTTACACACTATATAAAAGGCGTGGCGCACGTTCCGGTAATATGCCGGAACGTGAGCCACGCCTTTTATTTATATAACCCGAATAACCGATTTGGATTAAGACAACGAACTTACTTTCCGTTACGCCTTTCGAGCTTTATGACTGTATTGCCGTCTTTGTCGGTAAGATTGAGCTTAGACTTGCCTCTAAGACTGAACTTGCTGACCTTTGAAAGTGCGCCGAGCACCTTCTGTTCCATGTCCATGTCACGGCACATCATACGTGTGCTGCCAAGCGCACTGAAGTCGATCGTGCCGGTCTTTGAGTCGGCATTGAGCGCACCTGTCAGGCGGTTACATCCAGTGCAGCCGAACACGAGCTTGTCTTTGGCATTGAATCCGATATAGGCCTCATTCTCGCTCTTGATGGCCGAAGCCGGTTCGCCTTCTACTTCAGTTATTTTCCATTCTCCGTCGAGTGCCGACACCGAAGCGGCATCCTTTGAACCGCAGCACGACACTGCCATTACTGCCATGCAGGCAGCTGCTAAAAAATTTTTCATATTTGTCATTCTTTTATTGGTTGTCACTGTTAGTACACCTCTGCTTTGCCTCAATCTCAAATCAGTTATCAGACGATTCACGTCATACGCCTTCCTTTCAGGGCAGCGGCTGCAAAGTTAGCCGAAAGAAATGAAGCGGCAAAATAACAGTTGTCTTTTTTTTGTCCGACAAACTAAAAGCTGTAATTTTGCCGCAGAAATGGAGAGTTTAAAGGAAAAAACCGCTCGCGGACTGTTTTGGGGAGGCATGAGCAATTTTGCCCAACAGGCCGTAGGACTTGTCTTCGGCATCGTGCTCGGAAGGCTGCTTTCACCTTCCGACTACGGCATGATGGCGATGATAAGCATCTTTTCGCTCATAGCCACTGCCCTGCAGGACAGCGGATTCCGGACAGCCCTGACCAACCTGCGCAGTCCGCGCGACGAAGACTACAACTCGGTGTTCTGGTTCAACATCATCGTCGGGGTGGCCATGTACTCGGTGCTCTTTCTCTCGGCCCCGCTCATCGGCCGATACTATCACACCGAAAAGATAGTCCCACTCTGCCGCTACGCCTTTCTCAGCATAGTGCTGGCCTCACTCGGCACGGCCCAGTCGGCCTGGCTGTTCAAGAACCTTCGTGCCAAGCAGCAAGCCAAGTCGGCCATTCTCGCCGTAGTGCTGTCTAGTGCTGCGGGCGTGACGATGGCTTTTGCTGGCATGGCCTACTGGTCGCTCGCCACACAGGGGCTGGTCTACGTCGGAGTTAACACCTTCATGCAGTGGCACTACTCTCCGTGGCGGCCTTCGCTCCGGGGCATAACCTTTGCTCCGGTGAGGCGTATGTTCCGCTTCTCGTGCAAGATTCTCGCTACGACAATCACTACACATATCAACAACAACGTGCTCAACATAATGCTCGGCCACTACTTCACACCCCACGAAACGGGCAACTACAACCAAGCCTACCAGTGGAACTCGAAGTGTTTCCTCCTCGTCCAAGGCATGGTGTCGCAGGTGTCACAGCCCGTACTCGTAGGTCTGGGCGACGACCCCGGCCGACAACTCAACGCCCTTCGCAAGATGGTACGCTTCACGGCGTTCATTTCCTTTCCGTTACTCTTCGGCTTCGGTCTTGTGGCACGTGAGTTCATCGTGCTCACCATCACCGGAAAATGGCTCGAAAGCGCGTCGTTGCTCCAGATGCTCTGCATCAGCGGAGCCGTAATGCCGCTCTGTACACTGCTGTCCAATATGATTGTAAGCAAGGGATATTCAGGCTTGTTCTTCCGCTGCACACTCGCTTTGGGGCTGCTCCAGATAGTCCTCATGGCCGTGATATGGCCTTTAGGCATACGCTTCATGGTGCTCACCTACGTATGCCTGAACGTAACGTGGATGTTCGTATGGCATTTCTTCGTGCGCCGCCTCACCGGCTACACTACAGTGATGTTCCTGCGCGACATACTGCCCTTTGCCCTTTCAGCCTTCGCAGTGATGGCCGTCACCCGGCTGGCAACGTCGCCTATCGACAGTCTGCCGCTGCTTCTGGCCTCGCGCATCGTGCTCGCGGCCGTGCTATACTATGCAGTCATGCGCATAGCCCACGCCAAGATACTCGACGAATGCATAAACTTCGTCTTCAAACGAAACAAGAACAAATGACACAATCAGCCCAAAGACCGACCGTAGACGTTGTGATGTGTACCTATAACGGAGCGAAATTTCTGCGGCCACAGCTCGATTCCATCCTCTCACAGACCTACCCCATAGCGTCAGTGATAATACAGGACGACTGTTCCACCGACTCTACAGCCGACATCATACGCCAGTACCAGAGCCGCTACTCCAACATCCGGTTTTATCCGAACAGCCACAATCTGGGCTTCAACCGAAATTTCCGCGAGGCTGCAATGCGCTCCACAGCCGACTTCGTGGCCTTTTCCGACCAGGACGACGTGTGGTTTCCGACTAAAATAGAACACCAGCTGCAGGCTATCGGCGAACACAACATCTGCTATTCGTGGCACACGCGCGGCTCCGATCCTGCCCGCACACACATCGTAAAGCCGCAGTCCTCGCCCGAAGCCCTGCTCTTCGGCGGATTTGCCGGGCACACAATGCTGCTCAGGGGCGACTTTGTGCGCCGTCCGGAGTCGTGGATCGACAACATCTACTACGACTGGAGTCTGGGTGTCAATGCATGGTTCTACCAGCAGCGGGGCATTGTGCTCGTGCCCGAACCGCTCAATTGGCACCGCTCTCACGAGGGCGAAGCGGCTCTGCTCCAGAACCGTCGTCTGTTTCCCGAAGGCGGAAAGCATCCGGCATGGGAGCCATACGCGAAGGGTCTGGCCAACTACCGCCGTCTGCAATCAAAGCCCCAATGGCAGCATTTCTACGGCATCATAGCCGAGCGCAGTGCCGGCGTTCCTGCCTGTCGGAAGCAACACCGCATGGCTATGCTGATGCTCGACCGCAGCCCTTTGGCTCTTCTGCGTCTGTGTATGGCTACAATGAAGCTCGGCTCCAGAGTCTATCCCGACCCCGACAAAGTCCACGGGATGATGGGAACGGTGCGGAGCTTCTGCTATCCCCTGATTTTCGCCTATCGCAATTCGCTGTTCGACTTTTAAGCCCAACGACCATCCCTATTTCACAATCAGCCGTCTGGCAAACTCCCACACCACGATTCCGGCCGTGACGCTGACGTTGAGCGAATGTTTCGTGCCGAACTGGGGTATCTCCAGACAGCCGTCCGACATGTCGACAACCCTCTGGCTCACGCCCTTCACCTCGTTGCCGAACACTACGGCGTAGCGTCTGCCAGTGTCGGCGGAAAGATTCTGCAACTTTGTAGAATGCTCCACCTGCTCCACGGAGTAGACAAACACGCCCTCGCTCTGGAGTTCGCTCACAGCCTCTGCCGCGTCCTTATAGTAAGTCCAAGCCACGGAGTCTTCGCCCCCGAGAGCCGTCTTGTGAATCTCGGCATTGGGCGGAGTGGCCGTAATGCCGCAGAGACAGACACGCTCCACACGGAACGCGTCGCACGAACGAAACACCGAACCTACATTGTACAACGACCTTACGTCGTCCAACACCACTGTCAAAGGAAGTTTCTCCGACTCGCGAAACTCCTCTATCGACAGACGTTTCATTTCTATTGTCCTTATCTTTCTCATAATCAATTATTTCTATTTTCACAAGGGCGTTGCAACGGGCAACAAACGACACATCCACCACGGTCGTTCTTTACCTATTCCGCATGTTGACACCACCGGTTCCTAAACCATGGCCCATATAATAAATAAGGTGTAAAGATACAAAATAAAATCGAGACACAACCCTTCCCCCATGTTTTATGAGCAAGAATAGACCGATACCGTCAGTAATCACCAGTTCATAAAAGGCATTCCCCACTTACAATCTGAAACCGACTTCCATCTGCACCCAGCGTCTTCTGCAACTTACTGGTAATCAGCAATTTTCATAGAGGTACGTTTTTACGTTCCAATATGCCGCATTTTGTGTTCTAATATGCGGCATTTCAGAAGCTAAAACGCGGCATATTGGAACGTGAAAGGGGCATTTCAGAAAACGAGTCGATTGAAGCCGATTTTCACAAAAATTGGTTTCAAATCGTAAGTATATCATTTACAATGTTCATTGTAAGCAAACCAATAAGGGCAAATACGTATCCTTTACAAAGGACACCTCGCCAATAATAGTACAAAACAGAATATTATAAACCATAAAACTTAAATTCTATCAGTTATGATTTTACATTTTCAGTGCAAAACCGGCCATTTCCCTCCCGTTGCAATTGCCAATCCTACCATAGTCAAGACCGATAATACACGTCACAAGAAAATAATACAAGAATACAGAACGCATCCACTTCCATAGTATATTTGCAAAGACAATTTATAAAAACAAGAGACTCCAATTACGAGAACCGACACCATACTCACAATTCGGACTGGGGGCGTTTATCTGTATACAGATTATAGGAATTACGCAACAACAAAGTTTTGTGCAAATACTTACTTATTTCAGGAAAAAGACTTAATTTTGCAGTACATGAAGTTCAAAAATTACAGCGAATTCAAAACTTTGTTGTACACAACTCACATACTTTGTATGCTCGTTACGGTAAAGCAAGAAACCAAAATGAATAAAGAAGAAATTCTGGCAATGTTTGCCCAGTTTGAGCAAGCCTCTTGCAC
>CALBJK010000042.1 GCA_937892695.1 uncultured Prevotella sp. | reverse complement strand
GCAAGAAACGCAAACAGATGTGGAAAGAGGACATAAGGATGTACCACTCACACGGAATGAACCCAGTAATAACAAAACTGGAAAAGATGATGTGGAAAGTACCTCAGTTCATCATGGCAAAGCTGAAATAAACGGTTTAGCATGTCTAAGATGTTTTGACCGTAACGGATAAATGAATTTCAAGAATTTAGACGAAATAACACCTGTGCCCACCTCGCATGGGTGCGGACTGAAAAAAGTGTTGCTGTCCAGCGACGAGAGTGGTACGGCGATAACGCAGATTGCCGTCACAGAGTTGAAGTGTGGTAGCGTTGTGGATCCTCACCGTCACCCTACGATGGAGGAATGTTTCCTTGTGTGTTCGGGAAAGCTTCGCATGTCTGTCAGAGGCGTAATGTGCGAATGCGGACCGGGCTGCTTCATACGCATCGAAGCCGGTGAGGAACACGGTCTGGAAGCCGTGACCGACTGCTGCATCGTGACTGTAGGCTGTGCCACAGAATCGGAAAAGAACGAATAATCATTATAATTCTACGGCGGCAGATTCAGGAGCCGCCATTAAAAATCTCAATTAAAATGGAAAGAAAAGTTGCATTGATTACAGGCATCACGGGCCAGGACGGCTCGTACCTTGCTGAGCTGCTGTTGGAAAAAGGCTATGACGTACACGGCACTATCCGCCGTTCGTCAGTAGACTATCGCGAACGCATCGCGTATCTGGAAGGAAGACCTAACTTCCATCTCCACTATGCCGACCTTGGCGACTCTATGAGTCTTATCCAGGTGATGAACAAGGTCAAGCCTACTGAAGTTTACAACCTTGCGGCACAGAGTCATGTTCAAGTAAGTTTTGACTCGCCCGAGTTCACTGCCGATGTCGACGCTACGGGTGTGCTCCGTGTATTGGAGGCAATACGTCAGTGTGGACTGACAGACACATGCCGCATGTATCAGGCTTCTACTTCTGAGCTTTACGGCAAGGTCGAGGAGGTTCCGCAGAACGAGAAGACCCAGTTCCACCCTTATTCTCCGTATGCCGTCGCCAAACAGTACGGCTTCTGGATCGTTAAGGAATACCGTGAGGCTTACAACATGTTCTGCTGCAACGGAATCCTGTTCAACCATGAGAGCGAACGTCGCGGCGAGACATTTGTGACACGTAAGATAACGCTCGCTGCCGCACGTATCAAGCAGGGCAAGCAGGACAAGCTCTATCTCGGCAACCTTGACTCGCTCCGCGACTGGGGCTACGCCAAAGACTACGTAGAATGCATGTGGCTCATTCTGCAGCACGACAAACCTCAGGACTATGTGATAGCGACCGGAGTGCAGCACACTGTGCGCGAGTTCTGCTATCATGCTTTCAAGCACGTAGGTATCGAACTGGAATTCGAGGGCAAGGGCATCAACGAAAAAGGCATCGACAAGGCTACCGGCAAGGTGCTCGTGGAGGTGTCGCCCGACTTCTTCCGTCCGACTGACGTCGTGAATCTCTGGGGCGACCCGACCAAGGCAAGGACAGAGCTGGGATGGAATCCGTCAAAGACCCCGTTCGAGGAGCTTGTCAGGAAGATGGTCGACTCGGACATGGCTAAGGTTGCAGCCGAAGCAGCCGGTCAGAAAGTACGCACGAACCTTGCCGAATATCTGGAAAAGGGTATCGTAAAATAAATTGAATGTAGCATTCGGAATGATTTTTTACCTTGAATGAGTTTTATCTTGGCAGTATTCGCATTACCTGATTACCGTACACAATATATCAGATGCTCTTACGTTTTATATTAGGAAATACCATTCATGGTGCTGAATGCGAACATTCAAATAAATATTCAATATCGTGTTAGACAAGAATTGTAAAATTTATGTGGCAGGACACCACGGTCTGGTGGGTTCTGCCATCTGGAACAACCTCAAGCAGAGAGGTTACAACAACCTGGTTGGCCGTTCTCACAAGGAACTCGACCTTACCGACCAGTATGCCGTAAAGAAGTTCTTTGATGAGGAACGTCCCGATGCTGTCGTACTTGCCGCTGCTTTCGTCGGCGGCATCATGGCCAACTCGCTATACCGTGCCGACTTCATCATGCAGAACATGAAGA
>CALBJK010000041.1 GCA_937892695.1 uncultured Prevotella sp. | reverse complement strand
AATTTATTGAGATTACCAACTTTTATGAGTACTTTCTTATCCCGAATTCAGGTTAGAAACTAAATGGAGGCTATGATATCGGCATTGGCTCTGTCAACTTCCGATGACTGGATGGATTGAAGATATATCTGCGTGGTGTTTTCTGACTCATGCCCCAAGGCTTTACTGATTACAGAAACTGGGACATTTAGGTCTCTAGCCACAGTTGCTCACGAATGGCGCGCTACATATAGTGTGAGTTTGCCTTGTATGCCGACCTTCATGCCTATCTTCACAAGATGATAACTGATGCGAGACTCCGCATTGTGATAAAGCCTTGATTCCTCTTGTTTCGCACTTATATGGCTCACTAGAAAAGGAAAGAGATAGGGAGAAGAAGAGGTTAGTCGGTGGTATTTGTCAACAATAGCTTGCATGTCCTTTTCCAATTTTACGGAAAGGCGTTCTCCTGTCTTGCTTCGCGTATAATGCAAGTAACCGTTTTTAATGTCCGATTTACGCAAATGCGCCAAATCGATGAAAGAGATACCACGTAGATAGAAACACATCAAGAAAGTGTCTTTTGTCATCTTTTGCATTGGTGATAGATTGTGGCTTAGCTTCTTTATACTGCTTATCATATCGGCAGACACCGCACGCTTGCGAGTTGTATCGATTCCGGTATAGACATGCTTTAATGGTTTTTGCTCCACAGCGTATCCTTTTCCTACAGCCTTATTGTAAACGGCTCTAAAAATACGCAGATAGAAAGAACTTGTGTTACGGCATACTCCAACAACGTTCTTCAGATAAGCCTCGTATGACTTAACCAAATCCGCATCGATTTCGGAAAGTGTCAAGTCCTTTCCGTCCCGGTATTGCATGATACTGTTTTGTGTAGCTCGATAATGCAGCATTGTCCTATACTGTCCATTTTTTCAACTGTTCGATAATACTGCCCATGAAATTTTCTAATGTCTCTGACTGTTTCTTTTTCCGTTCCATAATTCTGTTTAATCTTATGTAAAAATTCCATCTTTGTTAGTCTGGGGAAATTTATAGAATTTACCTTGAATGTAATGTGTGCAGAATTATAGTAGTTTCATTTACGAATAGCAAAAAGCGGAACACTGGCGGCAAATAATATCTTTGTCACCGGTGTTCCGCTTCAAATACGGAAACTAATTTTACCGTTAAATATTACAAATTAGAACTACATTCCTGCAGCTTGAGCAATCCAGTCGTAGAAGCAGCTGCAAACACCGAAGGCCACTATGCCGATGCTGCACAGTGCAAGAGCCAGTTTAGTGTTACAGTCGCTTTGGAACGTAGGTAGCGGGTTGTCGTTCTTGTTGATGTACATTGCCTTGACGATGAGCAGATAGTAGTAGAGGCTTATGACAGTGTTTATCAAAGCTATGAACACCACGAAGTAAGCCCAATAAGAGCCGGTGTGGGCCGCAGCCATAAACACGAAGAACTTGCTGAACATTCCGGCAAACGGAGGTATACCAGCCAACGAGAACAAAGCCAATGTCATAAGGAATGACAGCTTTGGGTTGGTCTGATAGAAACCGTCGTAAGCCGACATATCGGTAGTACCACCGTTCTTCTGTTCTACAACACTGATCACTGCGAAAACACTGAGGTTGGCAACGACGTAGATGAGAACGTAGAACGAAAGTGCTGCAACCCCCATAGCACTGTCGCCGCAAACAGCCAAAACAATGTAGCCGGCCTGCGAGATAGAGCTGAATGCCATGAAGCGTTTAAGCTCTGATTGTCGGATTGCAAAGATATTGGCAATGGTTATACTCAGAACAATTACAATATAGAGCATGTACTGCCAGTATTCTACCATCGGAGCAAAAGCTTTCATCAAAATCGTCACAAGCGTGAAAGCGGCTGCACACTTTGAGATGACACTCAGATATCCTGTAACCGTAGTCGGTGCACCCTGATAGGCATCAGCTGTCCAGAAATGGAACGGCACGAGGCTTATCTTGAAACCGAGTCCGCTGAAGAAGAATACCAGTCCCATGATGTTCATCATCAGATGGTCGGAGTTCTTCAAAGCCATGGCTACATCGTCGAAATAGAGTGTGCCGCAGCTGCCATAAATGAACGAAATGCCGTAGAGCATAACGCCACTTGAGAACGTAGCTGTAAGAATGAACTTAGCAGCTCCTTCAGCTGAGTTGTTGCGATACTTGTCGAGTGCTACGAGACATCCCATCGGAACAGAAGCCATTTCTAGGCCGAGGAAGAACGTAAGGAAATGTCCTGCGCTCATCATCATGTACATGCCGAGCAATGTTGAGATGATGAGCATATAGAATTCACCTTCGTACTTGCGGTTCTTCTCACCGCTTATCCACAGACGGCTCTGAATAAAGACAATCAATGTGCCGAGGGTAAGAATAGCTTTCATCACATTGGCCGAAGCCGATGTGACGTACATGCCACCGAAAGCTGTGACCGACTCTGCTTCGGGGCAGAAACATGCAGCAAGGGGAAGCAGCATCAGAACCGACACAAACGGATTGAACCATTTACGTTCGGTCTGGCCTGAAGAGACAAAATCGGCAACGAAAACTATCACCAGCAGTGCCATCAAGATGACCTCTGGTATCATATTTAAAAATTGACTGTAATCCATTTTACTAACAGTTTATTAAATTGACGCTACGGTTGACACTGCGGTAATGTGCTCGATAATCGGACCAACAGAATCGCTGATGACATTGCTTACCCACAGCGGAGCCATACCCAGTCCGGCAACACAGAAGATGAGGCAGCAAACGGCAACGCGTTCGTCCCATGTGGCATCGGTCAGCTGGAGATAATGAGGATCGGCAACCTTCTGGTAAAGAATCTTTCCGATTACACGCAGAATGTAGACAGCGGTTATCACGATACTACAGCAAGCGATGATGGTAGCTGTACGATGGAACATGTCGTTGTTGGAGAACGATCCTACAAAGATTGTCATTTCAGCAACAAATCCAGAAAATCCCGGCAGACCAAGGTTGGCCAGACCGGCTATGACATAACCTACGCCGAGGAAAGGCATAATCTTCATCAGTCCACCGAGCTTACGTACGTCACGAGTATGGGTACGTCCGTAAATCATACCGATTAGCGCGAAGAAGAGAGCCGTCATCAGTCCGTGAGAAAGCATCTGGAGAATTGCACCCGTGCATGAAGTGCGAGTCATCATCAAAAGAGCGAAAAGCACCAGACCACAGTGTGACACTGACGAGTAGGCGTTGATATACTTCAGGTCGGTCTGAACACAAGCCGACAAAGCTCCGTAAACCACCGATATTGTCGTGAGGATGATGAAAATCCATGAGAGCTGCTGGGCAGCTTCAGGCAGCAGATACATTGCCACACGGAAGCAGCCATAACCTCCGAGCTTCATCAGCACGCCGGCATGAAGCATTGACACAGCTGTCGGGGCTGAAGCATGACCGTCAGGCGACCATGTATGGAAAGGGAACAGTGCTCCGAGCACACCGAAACCGATGAAGATGAACGGGAAGAATATCTTCTGGATGTTTACCGGAATGTTATGCATTGCTGCTATTTCGGCAACGTTCATCGTCGTTGCGCCACTGAAGAAGTAGATGCCAAGAATACCGATAATCAGCAAGGCCGAACCGCCCATAAGCATAAGGGTAAGCTTCATGGCTGCGTATTCTTTCGGACCGCTTCCCCAAACGCCGATGAGCAAGTACATCGGTATGAGGGCAACCTCGTAGAACACGAACATTGCGAAGAGGTCGGTACAGATGAAGAATCCGAAAACACCGGTCGAAAGCAATGTGAACCACAAGAAATATTCTTTTGTAAGTGGTTTCAGCTGCCACGAAGCAAATGTTCCGGTAAATACGATGATGCTCGAAAGCAACAGCATTACAACAGAAATGCCGTCAACACCTACCGAATACTCGATATTCAGAGGAGCAAACCAAGGAATGCTGTATGTGAAGAGGAACTCGTCGTGATTGCCTCCGTTGCGCATCGAGATGAACTCTACTGTGAGCCATATCGAAAGGAGCAACAGGCACGATGCGCCTGTAACCATCACGCCTCTCACCTGATTGAGGTTGCGCGATAGCCAAAGCCCGAGCAACATAAC
>CALBJK010000040.1 GCA_937892695.1 uncultured Prevotella sp. | reverse complement strand
ATTATTCTTATTCAAAGATAATAAATGGAAGAAAAAACGAATGAAAAAAACGCGTATGTTAAGCAGGTGGCCGAGCAGAAATATGAATACGGCTTCATCACTGACGTACATACCGACATCATAGACAAAGGCTTGAACGAAGACGTGGTGCGTCTGATTTCACAGAAGAAAGGCGAACCGGAGTGGATGCTCGACTTCCGCCTGAAGGCGTTCGAGTATTGGAAAACACAGAAACAGCCATCGTGGGGACATGTGAACGTGCCGAAAATCGACTACCAAGCCATATCTTACTACGCCGACCCGCTTGCAAAGAAGAAGGACAACGGCAAGAAGGAAATCGACCCTGAGCTGATGAAAACCTTCGACAAGCTGGGCATTCCGCTCGAAGAACGCCTCGCCCTGAGCGGAGTGGCCGTAGATGCCATCATGGACTCGGTGTCGGTGAAGACCACTTTCAAGCAGCATCTGGCCGAAAAGGGAGTGATATTCTGCTCCATCGGCGACGCTATAAAGAACCATCCCGACCTCGTGCGCCAGTATCTCGGCACCGTGGTGCCCTACCGCGACAACTTCTTCGCCGCGCTCAACAGCGCAGTGTTCAGCGACGGGTCGTTCGTTTACATTCCCAAGGGTGTGCGCTGCCCTATGGAGCTGAGTTCTTATTTCCGCATAAACGCGAGGAACACGGGACAGTTCGAACGCACGCTGATCGTGGCCGAAGACGACAGTTACGTGTCGTACCTTGAAGGATGCACCGCCCCCATGCGCGACGAGAACCAGCTGCACGCCGCAATTGTGGAGATAGTAGTAAAAGACAACGCCGAAGTGAAATACTCGACCGTGCAGAACTGGTATCCCGGCGACGAACACGGACGCGGCGGAGTGTTCAATCTCGTGACCAAGCGCGGCGACCTGCGAGGGATAAACTCAAAACTGTCGTGGACCCAGGTAGAAACCGGCTCGGCCATCACGTGGAAGTATCCGTCGTGCATCCTGCGCGGCGACAACTCGCAAGCCGAATTCTATTCGGTGGCCGTCACCAACAATTACCAAGAGGCTGATACCGGCACAAAGATGATACACATCGGCAAGAACACCAAGAGCACGATAATATCTAAAGGCATTTCGGCCGGACACAGCCAAAACTCGTACCGTGGTCTGGTCCGCGCAACGGCCAGTGCCGACAACGCCCGAAACTACTCTTCGTGCGACTCGCTGCTGCTCGGAAGCGACTGCGGAGCGCACACTTTCCCATACATGGACATCCACAACGACACTGCTGTTGTAGAACACGAGGCAACAACAAGCAAGATAAGCGAAGACCAGCTGTTCTACTGCAACCAGCGCGGCATCTCCACAGAGAATGCCATCGGCCTGATTGTCAACGGCTACGCCAAGGAAGTGCTCAACAAGCTGCCAATGGAGTTCGCCGTCGAAGCCCAGAAGCTGCTCAGCGTGTCGCTTGAAGGGACTGTAGGATAATAGAAGTCACAACATTTGAGACCATTCTGAAGATGAAAACGAGATTGAAGATTGCGGTCATGCTCGCATTGCCCTTATTCGCCGTGAACGCCGTCGCAGACGACAACGCCAGAGCAGACAATGCCGACCCACGCCGGTGGGCTGTCAGAGCGGGATTCGGAATGACAGGATTCCGCTTGGCAAATGACGGAAGCGGATTCAAGCAGAAGACCGCATTCAGCTCGCCCGAGTTCTCATTCGGACTGGAATACTACATCCCGCACTCCAAATTCTCTATTACGGCGGGCTACGACTACGAGCCGTTAGAACAAAACGACGGCGACAACACCTATTCTATATTTGCCGACATGTACAATCTTAGCATCGGAGGACGATACTATCCCATCGCAAAGAAGTGCTTTTTCCAGCCCTACGCCGGGATAGAGACCTCATGGAATCTCAATCCACAAAAAAACGAATGGGAGGACAAAAGCTATGACGGGAAGCAAAAAAGCAAATGGTCATCCTCGTTGCCTGTGCTAAGTGTCGCTCCGAAAGTGGGCTTCGATGTCTATCTGCTCTCGTGTCTTGCTCTCGAAATAGACTACGCCTACCGTCTTGGGGCTGGCGGAAAGATTGACATTGCATCGCAATATGACGGCAATCGCGAGGTCTACACATCGCACACTCACGTCAACCGCCACAACTTCGGCTTCGGACTGAAGGCCACATTTCCGTTCCGTATAACCAACAAAGATGTGGACAGCCTTATTGGAGCACTACTTTTAATATTTGATCCGTCATCAATCGAGCAGGACAATCAAACAGACAAGACGATGGAACGGTCAAGAAAAATCAAAGATGTGATAAGTAAATATTGAAACAAACAAGAAAAATATATGTTAGAAGTCAAAAACCTGCACGCCAAAATCGGCGACAAAGAAATATTGCGAGGCATCGACCTCACCATCAAAGACGGCGAGACCCACGCCATCATGGGTCCTAACGGTTCTGGAAAATCTACACTCAGCGCAGTGCTCGTAGGCAATCCGCTCTACGAAGTGACTGAAGGCACGGCCATGTTCAACGGCAAGAACCTGCTCGATATGAATCCAGAGGACCGCGCTCACGAAGGGTTGTTCCTCTCATTCCAATACCCAGTGGAGATTCCGGGAGTTTCGATGATTAACTTTCTGAAAGCGGCCGTCAACGAAAAACGCAAATATCACGGTCTGCCCGAACTGAAAGCAGCCGAGTTTCTGAAGCTCATGAACGAGAAGCGCAAGATTGTAGAGCTTGACAGTAAGTTCACACGCCGCTCAGTAAACGAAGGTTTCAGCGGCGGAGAAAAGAAGCGCAACGAGATATTCCAGATGGCAATGCTCGAACCAAAGCTCGCAATACTTGACGAGACAGACTCCGGACTTGACGTTGACGCGCTGCGCATCGTGGCCGAGGGAGTCAACAAACTGAAGACCCCAGAAACCAGCGCCATCGTTATAACCCACTATGAGCGCCTGCTCGACATCATTAGACCAGATGTCGTCCACGTGCTCTATCATGGACGTATTGTCAAGACAGCCGGGCCCGAACTTGCCAAGGAAATCGAAGCACGCGGCTACGACTGGATTAAAGAAGAGGTGAAAGACTAAAACCGAAAGAAACAATGCAAAGCGAAAAACAATACATCGACCTCTTCAAGGCCAACCGCGACGCTATCTCAAGCCACAGTGCCGGGCCGCTCAACACCGTGCGCGACGCTGCCTTTGAAGAATTCTGCCGTCTGGGATTTCCTTCGCGCAAGGTCGAACGCTACAAATATACCGACATCGAAGAGGTGTTCGCGCCCGACTACGGTCTGAACATCAACAGACTGGAAATACCGGCCGACCCATACGAGGCGTTCAGATGCGACGTACCCAACCTCAGCACCTACCTCTACTTCGTGGTCAACGACTCATTCTACAAGAAACAACTGCCAAAGGCTCATCTGCCCGAAGGCGTGACAATAGAGTCGCTGAAGGACGCAGCCGAAGAAAACCCCGATTTCATCGAACGCTATTACGCAAAAATAGCCAAGTCATCGGAAGACGGCATCACCGCCCTCAATACGATGCTGGCACAGGACGGACTCTTCATACACGTAGCAAAGAACGTGAAGATGGAGAAAGCCGTACAAGTGATAAACATCCTGCGCTCCGATGTCGACCTGATGGTCAACCGTCGTGTCCTGATAGTACTCGACGAGGGAGCCGAAGCCAAGTTCCTCTTCTGCGACCACGCCCACG
>CALBJK010000039.1 GCA_937892695.1 uncultured Prevotella sp. | reverse complement strand
TCAGTGGCTTTCAGGTCTACCAGCTTGATGCCGCGCTTTCGGAAATAGGGAACGATTACACGCTCCACCATCCCCTGATAGCTGGCATAGGTCGTGATTTGGATAGTGCTTTTCGTAACTTCCAGCCATTTCAGCATGAAGTCAGAGAAAAGAATGTCATCATCTAAGCGAATTTCAGAGGAGGCGGTGGGAATAATGAAATTCCTCCGACGTTCCAGCAAAAGAGCCTCAGCTTTCTTTTTGTTTTTCTTAACGGGTAAGCCCGTTGCCTCCCACTTGGTCTTTCGCTTTCCGTCTGCGCCCTTGTAGCTCAGAACGATGTAGTAGAAATCGTTTTTTTCTTGCAGATGCCCTGCTACCATAGTGTTTCCTCCTTGTGCATCTACCGAAATATGTAAGACTTCTGCCGTTGACACCATCAGTGTACCCAACGGCAGAAGAGAATGCAAGGATGTCACGCCCGAACAATATTGCTGGGTGCGAATCCGATAAGATAAGTTAAAAGGTGTGCTTTGGGAATACGGTAGGAACGTCCAACTTTTAGATGCTGGACTTTTCCTTTTTTGAGAAGTGTGTAGCCTGTTTTGGTGCTGACGCGCAGAATGTCACACATTTGGTCGATGCTCAGTACATCCGGGTAGTCCCGGAGCATCACACGGTAAGCATCGCGCGGATTCAGATTTTCCTCTCCCAAAGAACCCCTCCTTTTGCAGCAGATCATTAAACATGACTTGTGCCATGTCTTTTGCAGTCTCCGTAACAACTGCGCCGAGGTCAAGACTGGAAATGACCGCCTTGCCAATCTCACACATTTCGTGCGGCTCTGTCTGGCCTAGAAAGCGTTGTATGCGGCTTTTATCTATTGTGAATATCTGTTCTGCCTGAACCATAGACGGCCTTAGAAACGCCGGATTTTGGTCGATAAGAACGTGGGTCGGTTGGTCGGCTTTCTTTGCGATGCGGGACGTTACCGTTGCAACAATCAGCGTTGGCGAATAACGATTTCCAGTATCATTTTGCAGGACAATAACAGGTCGGGAACCACCCTGTTCGGAGCCGATATGCGGCTCCATGTCTGCAAAGTAAATGTCCCCTCTATGGTATTTCCACTCTTTTGGCAGTATATTATCAAGCCTCCTGTTCTTCTTTATATATGTAGCACGAGCCGCCACACCTCTGAAGCGGCTCGTGCATGGAAAGGAGTATGCCTAGAAAGGCGAGAATGTCACTGTTTGATGGGAAGATTGAAGCGGCGGCTAAAGCCGTTATAGGTGCGGAGAATCAGCATCATATACTTGTAGCTGACGGTGCCGCTCATGGCCTTTTCATCCCGCACCAGCGTCATGGGATGGACGGTGTGCAGACGCTTCACCAGACGCTCCGGGTCATATTCG
>CALBJK010000038.1 GCA_937892695.1 uncultured Prevotella sp. | reverse complement strand
TCCCTTATTCTCAAAAGGTGAGAAATCTATAAGAGCCTTTCTCGCTTAAAATCTACTTAGATTTTGGCAACGAGTGCCAAAGCACCAATATATCAAAACAAAAGTTGTGCCGCAGTGTTTTGCTTCGATATTTGATAAATGTTATGTCAGAATGTCTTATGCAACCTGCCTCTTTGTCATAGTTGGTATTAATTGGTTTGAGAAAAATGGGTATTTTTATAGTTGAGAAATTGGAATATCTAATGACATGTAAACAAGTAGAGGACAATACTTGTTTTTTTTATACCATTTTGAAATATAAAGCTGGTATTTAATCTTAGGAAATCGTGTGAAAGAATGTAAAATGAAGGTGTGCTTTTGGCAACCTCTATAGATTAGCATCGAAATACGTTGCCAAAATGTTGCCAAAAATATTAAAAGAAAAATCCTAACCGCTTATTATCAAGCAGTTAGGGTTTTCTTATGTGCGCCTGATAGGACTCGAACCTACACGTCGTGAGACACTAGATCCTAAGTCTAGCGCGTCTGCCAATTCCGCCACAAGCGCAAAAATCGGATGCAAAGATAACGTATTTTTGCCAAAAGACAAAGGAAATGGCAATGAAATAATCAAATTTAGACGGTTTGTGCGCCAGAAAAAGAGGACTGCGTATTCAGAATCTGTTTGACAGACAACTGATGCCTCACCATAAACCTGCAATTGGATTTCCGCAGTATGGGCATTTTGTATCGTCCGATTTCATCGTATTTTCCATTATTTTGTATCCGTTCCTCCTTATAAGACCTTTGTGACATTCAGGGCATACAGTGTCTTCGGCTCCTTCTATGTGCGTATTGCCGATGTACACGAAGTGCAAGCCTTCGTTTCTGGCTATTTCTCTGGCTTTAATAAGAGTTTCGAGTGGAGTGGGCGGAAAGTCTTCCATCCTGTATTGTGGGAAGAATCGGCTGAAATGGAGTGGGGTATCACAAAATCCATTAGCTGCCAACCACTGACACATTTGCTGTATCATGTCAGGATTATCGTTAACGCCAGGTATCATCAGATTTGTCACTTCTATCCATACGTTTGACTTTTTCATAGTTTTGAGGGTTTCAAGAACGGTCTGCAGATGTGCGCGACTCACCTTTTGATAAACCGCATCTGAGAATGATTTCAGGTCGACATTCGCTGCATTAATGTATGGAAGAAGGTCGCTTAGCGGTTTCCGGTTGACATAACCAGCAGTAACGAGAACCGTCTCCAATCCTTCACGGTGACAGGCTGCGGCACAGTCACGAGTGTATTCGAGATAAGTGAGAGGCTCGGTATATGTGAATGCTACTATACTGCAATTGTTGGCTTTGGCGGTTTCGACCAATTCTTCGGGTGACAGCGGATAAGTGCGCACCTCATTGGGTCGGGCTTGCGATATTTCCCAATTCTGGCAATTCAGGCACGACAGATTACATCCAGTACATCCTATAGACAGACATGGTTGTCCTGGGTGAAAATGTAACAACGGTTTTTTCTCTATCGGGTCGATGTTGATGGCGCAGGGGCAGCCATAAACCATGCTGTAAAGTTTTCCACCAATATTCTTTCTGCTTCGGCACAGCCCGGCATGTCCCTCTTTTATGACACATCTGTTAGGGCACAAATCGCACCTTACATTTCCGTCATCAACGTGTTGCCAGTATTCGGCTACTTTTCCAAAGCAATTATCAGTATCTGTCATTGTTTTCATTTTAGAATACACCTTTATTCCTTTTCGCCAAAGACTACAGCTTCATACGTGTAAAGCCGGGCTGTCTTCCATCCGTCCCAGCCAAGTCCGGCTTTGTCTTGAGAACAGTGGCCAAGGAATTCTTCTTTTGTCCAATTCACCTCGTCGGCCACTTGTGGGAGGAATGTTCCGCTGTGCCCGTCTTTTTCCATGTATATTCCATCACGTCCGAGCCTGAATTGGTCGATACTGTCTATGCGGTGTAATGGGGACAACACCGAAATCTCAATATCAGTCTGCGACAACTCGCCAAGAGAAAGAGGATAAAATCTCGGGTCGCAAAAGGCAGCCGAATGTGCCATGTCCTCAATGACTCTGAACAGTTCACGATGGTTTTCCAGATTGCCGATACAGCCTCTCAGTCTTCCGTTCTCGTGCAATGTGACAAATGCTCCGCAGTGCATTTTCAGTGTCGGGGTGATGTCGCCTTCGGCAAACAAAGGACTGCTCTTGCCTGTAAGTTCGTTTTCAATCTTTCGTCTTGCAATGCCTATCAGTGTTTTCTTTTCCTTGTCTGTCAGCGAAAATTTCATATGTGAGTTGTTGCCGACATCTGTTGCCTCCTTTTCTACCGAGAAGGCATGATAGCCTACTACCTGATTCTTTCCGCCAAATTGGGAATCACCCGAATTGCAGTAATACAGATGGTGCACCACGAGGTCGTGGCGTTGTTCCATCATCATAAGCAGTACGGCAATGGCACACTGTCCGCATGCGCTCGTGCAAAGATTCTCGATGTGCTCAGAATCGTTTTGTTCGAGTGAGTCGACAAATTCCTCCAGAGAACCCGAGACTATGGCTTTGCCTGTCCGGGCATCTGCCTTTTCGGCATTTTCGTATGACGGATAGTGAGAAAAGTCACTACTGATGACAAACAGATTGTCACTTGTAAAATAAGGTTGCAGAGCTTTGGCGATTCTAAAAAGAATGCGTCCGTCTTGTGTTCCTATTATTATGGGAACAATCGGAGGCATCGATTCCATTCTGCGTTGTAGAAAAGGCAGCTCCACTTCGAGACAGTGTTCCTTGTCGTGAGCCTTGTCATAGAACCGGAAGAAACTGTCAGAAGCTATGATTTTTTCGCCGACGGTTCTGTCAACAGCTATTTCTCCAAGTGGGGTAGAATAGGAGTTGGCAGTATCGTTGACCGAGGCTCCGTTGAAAGCTACATGATGGCTCGGCCCTATCAGAAATACTCGTTTGTATTTGCAGTCGGATGAAATACGCGCGAATGCCTTTGCTGCCGTATATCCGGAGAACACGTAACCAGCATGAGGAACAATGACGGCTTGTACCTTGCCGTGCGGCTTTTCTTCATTACTGCACGAGACATAGAACCCGTCAACCATCTCTTTCAGCTCTTCTGCATTGTCCGGATAGAATGTTCCGCTTACAGCGGGATGACGGACATTTCTTGTGTCATTGTCTTTCATATTTGATATGTTCTGTTTCATATTTTATGTATTTAAGGTAATAATTCCTTTCAGTTTATGAAAGCAAATAGTGTTCCAGCTGTACTGTGTCAAAAAGAAATAAAAGCAAAAAGTCCCGAAACAGTATTCATAATCTCTGTTTCGGGACTTTCACTTACAATTCAATAATATTCTATTTCATTGAGCCTTTATCTTTATCGTCTTTGTAAATCCGAGCCGGTCATCCTTCACAGTCAGGCTTATGTCTCCTTTGTTCCCGTTACTTTGCACTATGACAACAAGCTGGCCGCTGAAGAGCTTCATTTCCGGATTGGTGAATGGCTGCAACGATGTGGCGTCGCCGTTACATGTAGCCTTGAACGTTCCGGCACCGTTCACCTCAAATGTCATATCGTCATCCGCAGTGGGGCATGGTGTGCCGTTTTTGTCAGTCAGCGACACCGTGACAAAGCACAGGTCGTTGCCATCGGCCTTTATGTTAAGCCTGTCGGCATCGAGCTTCAATGCCGTTGGTTCCGAAGCTGTGCGCGCTGTCTGTTCGGCGGCGGGTTTCCCGTTTTTATCATAGGCAACCAATTTCAATTCGCCTGGTTGATAAATCACGTTGTTCCAACGTAGGCGGTAGCGGTCGAGCCGCGCCGTGTCGTTCTTGAAGATGCGGCCTTGGCTCACGCCGTTGACAAACAGCTCTGCCGAAGGGTACGACGTGTAGCAATAAACCGGAGTCGTTTTGCCTTCGCGTCCCGGCCATGTCCAGTGGGGCAGCAGGTGCAACGTCGGAGAGTCCTTGCGCCAGTGGCTGCGGTAGAGCCAGTAGCGGTCTTTGGGCAGTCCGGCAAGGTCGCAGATGCCGAAGTAGCTCGACCTCGACGGCCAATATGTGTCGTAGGGTGTCGGCTCGCCCAGATAGTCGAAGCCGGTCCAGACAAATTCGCCGATTACCCAGCTGTTGTCATCCTGCATACGGAAGTCGTCGTCGGGAAGGTTGCTCCATGAACAGTACTCGGTGTCATAGCTCGAGCACTGTCTGTCAGGATAAGTGAAGCCGCTGCCTACGCGTACCGGAAACTTGTAAACGCCGCGCGAGCTGATCGTAGAAGCCGTTTCGGACCCTAAGATGAATCCTTGGGGCAGCTGACGTATTCCGGCATCGTATCTATGCAGTCGGTAGTTGAAGCCAGGCACATCCATTACTTGTGCAAAGCCCGACTTGATGGCATCGTCCGACTTGTCCATTCCTTGTGTAACGGGGCGGGTAGGGTCGAGTCTGTGGCAAATGTCCTGCAGGTGTACAGCCATGTCACGGCCTTCTTTGCTCCACTGCTCAGGAATCTCGTTGCCGATGCTCCACATCACGATTGACGGGTGATTGCGATGGTTGAGTATGAGGTTCTCAAGGTCACGGTCGGCCCAGTCCTTAAAGAAAATGGCGTATCCGTTCTTACATTTGGGATATTCCCACATGTCGAAGCTTTCGGCCATTACCATCATTCCCATCGAGTCGCACACCTCCATCTGCATCTTTGAAGGCATGTTGTGAGCCGTGCGTATCGCATCGGCACCCATTTCTTTCATCATGCGAATCTGGCGTATCAGCGCAGCCTTGTTTACCGCCGCGCCGAGAGGACCGAGGTCGTGGTGCAGGCACACGCCTTTTATCTTGCGGCTCACCCCATTGAGCTGGAAACCGTGTTCCTTCGACACACTGACGGTGCGTATTCCGATCTTCTCCGCAGTCTGGTCGATAATCCGTTTGCCGTCATACAGCTTCGTCACAAGTGTGTAGAGGTTTGGCGTTTCGGGCGACCACAGCCGTGGCGCATCCACTTCCATTCTTGCCTCCACTCGGTTTGCGTTGTCCAAAGCGTTCTCTGCCGAAGCGACCAAAGATTTGCCTTCGTCATATATTTCGGTTTTCACTCTCAGCTTTTTGCCTTTCGCAGCTCCGGCCACAAATGCCGAAACATCGACGACGGCTTTCTTCGAGTCGGCCTTGACAGTCCGGAACCATCCCTGCCAGGTGTCAAGCCTTGCCTTAGATGTCGAAACCAGGGTTACCGGGCGGTACAATCCCCCTCCCGGATACCACCTGCTGCTCTCTTCGCGGTTGTTGAGGCTTACTTCGATGGTGTTGCGCCCTTTACGCAAGTAAGGCGTGGCATCGACGCGGAAAGCATTGTAGCCATATTTCCATTGGCCTGCATACTGCCCGTTAATCCTCACGACAGGCTCGCTCATCGCCCCGTCAAACACCAGTTCGGCGTGTCCTGCGGGTTTGTCTATTGTTATCTCAGTCTTGTAAAAACCCCGTCCTATCCACGGCAGTGCACCCGACCTTCCCGATTTCTCACTCTTTTCGGTTTCGCCATTTTGCTCGATGGCTACATACTGCAAGTCCCATTTCTTGTCGAAAGGTCCGCTGATGGCCCAGTCGTGGGGTACGGCTACCTGCTGCCAATGCAGGCTGTCGCGCGAAAACTGCCACCTGTCAAGGTTTATCACGCTGCGGGTTTGGGCTTGGCATAGCATTGTTGCGGCAAGCGAAAGCAATGTCAATATTTTTTTCATACAGTTGTCATTTATTTGTTCTGTCTTTATATCTTAGCAGTGCAGATTGCCATCTGTTCCGCAAGAATGAAGATGCCCACATCCTGGGCTTTCTTGCGGTAATGTGATGACAATCATATAACTGCCCAAAATATTTTTTATTTATGTAGCGGCAAAAACACCATGCATCATTGTTTCTTGTCAACAAACTTTTTCAGTTCGTAAAACGCTGGCAATGCGCGTCCTGTATGGTTGTCGAACAGTCCACGGTTTAGCCAACTTGTCATCACCGGCTTTCCGCTTTCGTTTTCCTCGGCAAACCACCAGTACAGTCCGGTCACGTTGTTATGGCCGTTGAACATTGTGACAAGCTCGTGTGTGAACTGTGCCTGGCCTTCAGGCGTTATCGGATAGAGGTCAGAATGCTGCTTCTTGTCCGTCACCCAACGGTCGTTCTGGTGCGAATAATAGAAAGCTGCTTCCACAATCATCACTTCCTTGTTGGGGAAACATACGTCGAGCGAGTCGAGAGTGCGGCTGAGGTTCGGTATGTCCTTGTGCCACATCGGATAATAGCTTAATCCGATTATGTCGTAATCGACTCCATGGTTGAGCAACGACAGGTAGTAGCTTTGTGTCACATCCCAGTCGCCGGCACGTTCGGTGTGAATTATGATTTTGGCTTTAGGACAGACCTCGCGGCAGGCCTTCACTCCTTGGCGCAGAAAAGACGCAAGTACATCCCATCGTATGTCGTCCTTAGTTGGGTCAACGTGCCCCGTAGGCCAGAGCATTCCGTTGGTTATCTCGTTGCCCACTTGTATCATGTCTGGCGTTGCATCTGCCGTTTTCAATGTTTCCAAAACATAGCGAGTGTGCCGATATACGCTGTCGCCCAAGGCTGTTATATCAGCCTGTACCCATGCTTTAGGTGTAAACTGCTTGCCAGGGTCGGCCCAGGTATCGCTATAATGGAAGTCTAACATGAGGCTCATGCCGCTCTGCTTTATCTGTTTGCAAAGGCCTGTTACGTAAGTCAAATCCTGACAAACGCCTTCGGCTTTGCTTTCTGCACTCGCATTAGCCGGGTCAACAAATATCCGGACGCGAGCCGAATTCCATCCCCCATCTTCTTTGAACAGCTGCAATGCCGGTTTGACCTTCCCCTTTGCCGTGCGGTATTGTGTCCCAGCCTTTTCGTAAGTAGGCAACAACGATATGTCGCCTCCGAGAAAACGCTGGGCGCAAAGGGTGTTGGCGGCAAAAAGAGATACCGCCAACAGAGTTATCCTGATTGTTTTCATTTGCTATAAATATCAAGTGCCGATGTAGGTCTCCCGTTGTCATCGAAAGCTCCCTTGGTGTAACCGTTCCAGCCGTTGTAGCATTGCGGTTCCCAATAGAACACTCCCAGGCATTTGTCTATGCCCTTGCAGCCTTCGACAAGCCGCGTGGCAAAGGCTGCAGAATTGGCAGAATCCCAATTCATGCCAAACTCGCATACCATCACTTCCTTGCCATACCTGTTCGCCATGTCTTTCAGATTGGTCAGGCATTGGTCGGTTTTCTCCTCCCAGTCGCTGTCTTCCGGATAGAGAGAAACGCCTATCGTATCGAACTTTGCGCCCTTGGCCGTCAGTCCGTCGAACATCCAGCGGAACAGCGAATTGTCGTATCCGTTGGAAAGATGCACCACAACTTTGGCATCGGGATAAACCGCTTTGGCAGCGTCGTAGCCCGACGTGACGAGCGAAGCGAAATTGGTGAAGTCGTTTTCGACAACTTGCCCAACAGGCCAAAGCATACCAGTGTTAGTTTCGTTGCCAACCTGCACCCATTCGACATCAATGCCACGGTCTTTAAGAGTCTGAAGCACGTCTGTAGTATGGTCGGCCACGGCTTTCTTCATGGCTTCGATATCGTGGTCTTTCCATGCTTCGGGAATGGGTTGCTTACCTGGGTCGGCCCACGAGTCGCTGTAATGGAAATCCACCATCAGCCTGTAACCGAGATTTTTTGCACGCCATGCCTTTGCTATGAGGTCGTCCTTGCCGCACCATCCGTCGGCAGGGTTAACCCAAATGCGCAATCTGATCGAGTTAGTCCCCATTTCGCGGAGGAGCGACATGCTCTCTTTCTCGCTACCATTTTTGTCATAGAACTTAGTACCGCTGGCTTCCATTTGCGTGAGCCAGCTCACGTCGGCTCCCTTTGCAAAGCCTGCCATGTTGTAGGTGGGTTCGGTCTGTGGCACAGTTTCGTCGTCGCTGCATGAGGTAAGGCCGAACACAGCCATTGCAGCCATCAACAGAGCTTTTCCAAATATATTTTTCATAAATCGTTTTGTCTATCGTTCAACAATGTTTTAATAATTCATCCACGCTGATCATTTTTTACGGTAGCTCCATTTCATCGTGTTCAGGTTAACGGTCACGGTCAGAGTCGTGCCAAGCGTAAAGTCGTTGTTGAACCAAATGTTGTTTTGTCCGGGTTCGGACGACAACGCGAACTGGTCGCCGGCAACAGAACCATACCACACATCGTTTTCGCGGTCGATGAATTTGACGTTTTCCCATTCCACCGTCGGAGCATAGTCGACAGAGTAAACACCCTCAGCAGTCTGTTTCAGCACGGCTTTCGTTTCTGTTCCATCAACGTTGCACATGTACAGTTCGGTAGGAAATTTCACTTCAGGCTTGTCGGGTGTGACGCTTCCGCTCTTTATTTCGTAAGTCAGGCACGCGTCTTCGCCAATACTTACAATAACGGTGTACGTCCCTGCTACGGCTATTGTCGCAGATTGAGAAGCGTCGGCAATGTCCATCTTTCCATTGTTCATTGCGAAGTTCAATGTCTTTTTGACAGCAGCATCCTTGCTGTCGCGGCTCGTGGTGTTATATTCCAGCCCGTCGGCAGTGATGTTTATCGCTGTATTTGCAGACGTTGTGGTTATCTCATATGAGAACTTTCCCGATGCTTGGTCAAACTTCATATCGTTGCCGTTCAGCTTCATTGCTGTGATGTTGAGTGCACTCCATACTTCTTCTTTAGTGTTTACGGTTACGAACCACGTGCCGTTGCCATCGCCGAACCAGCAGTTCCAAGCATCCGAAGCATTCGACAACTCGAAGGCATGTCCGTCGACGGCATAGTTGCCCCATACGGTTCCGTCGTTTTCTTCAAACCAGCAGTTCATCCATGAGGTTGCATTCATAAATCCTTTGTATATTCCGTCTTCGGCATCCGAATAAAGGAAAGCCAGCGTATCGGTCTTAGCGGCGTTCAGCACAGACAGACGGTTCATCTTAACAGAGTATGCCGTGACATTAACCTTGCACACATTGCTGTAAACCGCGTCCATGTTGTCGCCCTCGGTGCTGCGGATTCGAAAATAGACTGGCGTTGCCACGCCGTCGGCGAGACCAAGAGCCTTGACAAGAGTGTTAAGCTCGGTGCCTGTGTAAGCTTTCGAAAGGCTCACCATAGAAGCCTCCGAAGCGTTGGCGAAATTTTCTGACGTTGAAGCCTGAAGATAAGTCTTGAGCAGTCCGTTAGGTGCGGGCTTGGTAGAATCGCTGCTCAGAAGCGTAGGGTTTTTCCATGCCAGCGACAGCACGATGCTCTTGCTGTTGCCTATATTAAGCATAACGTCGGATGCTGAAGCTATAAGCTCCGACTCGCCGAAGCCATCGAGATAAATCATGTCGCCGTCTTTGTCGCACGAAGCCAGCGTAAGGGCAGCCAGCAACGACAAAAGAAAATATCTTATTTTTTTCTTCATTGTTTTGTCTTTTTTAATGTTGTATTTAAGAAACTGTTAGTAACCATCATTATGCAAATTCGGATTTGCTGTCAGTTCGGTTGCCGGAATTGGGTAAACGTTGTATTTGCTGTCAACAGACATTCCGTCGCGGGTTCCGCCCTTCCATTGCCACAAGTACGAAGAGGTCGTGAACATGCCGAAACGCACAAGGTCGGTGCGTCGCGTTCCTTCCCAATACAGTTCGCGGGCGCGTTCGTCGATGATGAAATCTTTGGTCAGCTGGTTTTCCTTTATGTCGCCGCTGTCGTCACCGTAGGCCCTACGACGCAAGTCGTTGACATACTGCAACGCCTGGGTGCGGCTTCCGCCTTCGCCGCCACGGACTACAGCCTCGGCATACATAAGGTAAACATCAGCCAGACGGAACAGCGGAAAGTCGGTGCAAACGCCTCCGTCGGCAGTATTCGATGCTGTTTGTCCATCGTCGGTCAAGTTCGACCATTTCGTAATGAGGTAGCCGTCGGCCTGGTTTTCCATCTCATCGACATTCTGCGACTGACCTTTGGCGAAGAACATGTAACGCTTGTCTTTGTCACCGTCGGCAAACTTGGCTGGCAGTTCTCCTCTTGAGCGCATCGACCCCCAGCCGCTTATCGCGCCATAATCCTCCGGCTTCTGATCGGCGTTGCTATTGCTCAGCTCTCCACAAACAAGGTACGTTGTCGAACCCCACGAAATCGTGTGCGTTGCATCCACCTGAAGCGCGAATATTATTTCGTTTGTCCGCTTGTCGTTGTCGGCGTTGAACAGTTTAGAATAATCGCCGTTGAGCGAATAGCCTTGTGCAATTGCATTGCGGCAAGCCTCGATGCACTCGGTGTATTTGGGCTTTCCGGTATAAACTTCTGCATTGAGGTAGAGTTTGGCAAGCAAGGTGTAGGCCGCTCCCTGCGAAGCACGTGCGTATGGGCATTCGGAAGCCGGAGCCATGTCGCCCACGATGGCTTTCAGCTCGCTTTCGATGAAGGCGAAAATCTGCTCGCCCGTATAACGCGGAGGAGTGAAGCTGCCCACCGGGTCGTTTTCTGTTACGAATGGAATATTGCGGTAGAGGTCGAGCGCGTGGTAGTAGAACAAAGCCCGCATGAACCTCACTTCAGCGCGTGCTTGCTTCAGTTTCTTTTCGTTTTCAGCTCCAAATGATGCGATCTTTGCATCGGTGGCGTTGCGAAGGAACTCGTTGCACATAGTGATGTTGTAATAAATGCGGTAGTACATGTCGGCAACCCAGGGATCAGTTGCGTCCCACTTCAGATATGTCAGCTCGCTGAGTTTGTCACCCGAGAGCCAAGTACTGGCCACTTCGTCGGTGCCGCACTCCTGAAGATTGAAGTAGCAGCGCATGTAGTCGTACCCGAAGTTGCTAGAAAGGTCGGATATGTCACCGCCTTTGCCTTGGCCTGTGGTGACGAGCGAATTATAAATCTTGCCCAAAACGGCTTCGTAGTTTTCCACAGAAGTGTATATCTGCTGCGAAGTGGTTTCGATATGCGGATATTGGTCGAGGTCGCCAACGCACGAGGTGTTCAACGACAGTGTCGCAAAAGCCATCAGACTAGCGAATATATGTTTTGTTTTCATTTTGTTTTTACCTTTAAAATCTTCCTTTATCAAAATTGTAGTCCCACGCTAAGCGAGAATGTGCGTGGACGGGGATAGAACGAATTGTCAACGCCGTTTGGCACTTCAGGGTCGGCACCCGAATAGTTGGTGATGGTGAACACGTTCTGCACCATTGCCGAAAGTGACAGCGAGCACCACTTGGTCACCTTTCCGAAGTCGTAGCTCAGGTTCAGGTTGTCCAATTTCAGGAACGAGCCATTCTCGACGTAGTAGTCGGAGTAGGCTTGGCGTGTCTTGAATCCGGTTTTCAGGTAGCTTGCGCTCACATTGTTTATTTGGTAGTCGTTCCAACTCACGGTTTCGAATGCGCCGGTGGTAGAGGCCGTTGCATTATAGACGTAGTTGCCGATGTTGGCGCGGAAGCTCATTCCAAGAGTCAGGCGTTTCCAGCGTAGCGAGGTCGAAAGCCCCATTATGAAGTCGGGCGCGGGCGAATGGTAGCGGTAAAGGTCCTTTTCGTTTATCGTGCCGTTGCCGTCGAGATCGGCGTATGCGCCTTCGATAGGCTTTCCGCTCTTGTCGTACAACTGGTGGTAAACGTAGAACATGTAAGGCTCGTATCCTTCGGTCAAGACCTGTATTTGCTTGCTATCTACTGTCGGACCAACAAGCATGTTTGTAGCTGTGCCGTTTTTCACCAGTGAGAGGTTCTCGACAGTCATCTTCTGCCATGTCATATTATAGCTCAGACTCCATTCCCAATCCTTGGTCTGCACAGGCGTTGCGTTGATGGTAAGCTCTACTCCTTGGCTGTTCACGTTGCCCACGTTGGTGGTTATGGTCTTTGCAAAGTTTGTTCCGGCTGCCGAAGGAACTGTGGCAAGCAGGTCTTTGGTTTTGCGGGTGTAATAGTCGATGCTGCCGCTAAGGCGGTTATCCAAGAATCCGAAGTCGAGTCCGAAGTTCCACGAGTCTGTTGTTTCCCATTTCAGATTCGAAACGTAAGCCTCAGGACGGTAAGTGTAAATGTACTGTCCGTTTATCAGAGCTTCAGCTCCGCCAATGCCCTGGGTATAAAGTGGCAGATAACCGTAGTTGCCAATGCCGTCTTGCTGTCCGGTAACGCCGAAGCTGGCACGCAGCTTCAAGTTGCTCATCACCTTGTTGTCTCTCATCCATGGCTCCCGGCTCACTGTCCATCCGAGAGCCACGGACGGGAATGTACCCCAACGCTGCGCCTTGGCGAAGCGCGACGAGCCGTCGCGGCGCATGGTGGCCGTAAGGAGATAGCGTCCGTCGAACGAATAGTTCAATCGGCCATAATACGAAAGCAACACATGGCGGTAGTCGCTGGCCTTCACCTCCGACAGTTTGTCACCCTTGGCCGAATAGGTGTTGTAAGCAGGCGTTTCGGCTTTCCAGTATTGGTAGTCGTAACCGGCAGTGAGGTCGATGTTGCTCTTTATTGCTTCAAAATATTTGTTATAGTTGGCATATAGCGTAAGTAGGCGGTTAACGTTGGTTTGCGGGCCGTATCCATAGTCTTCTCCGCCTGTCAGATAGTTAGACGCGGCTTCGGCAGGCACATAAATCGTGCCTTTGCCCCGTGCCCAGTCGAGTCCGGCTGTGACGTGGAGCTTCATCTCGGGAAGAAAGTGCAACTTGTAGTCAATATCTGCGCTGCCAACGAAACGCTTCACCGTGCTTTCCGAATTGTATTGGTCAACCAGACCTCGCGGATTGCTTGTACTTCCGTTTGCAGGCTTGCCTGTGTTGTCCAAAATCTCGTAATAGCCGCCATATTCGCTCTTACCCGAATATACTGGAGTTGTAGGGTTGAACACCGATGCGGCGTATATGGCCGAGGTATTGGCGAACGAATTGTTGTTCAGCGTTCCCTTGCCGTTGAGGGTCAATTTAAGATGGTCGTTGAAGAAACTTGGCGACAGCACTACGCTGCCAGTGAAACGCTCGGCGTTGTCGTTGCGCACGAGGCCGCTCTGGTTCATGTAGCCAGCCGACACGCGGAAAGGCAGGAATCCCGCTTTGCCTGCGATGCTCACATTGTTGTCTGTTCCGAAGGCCGTATGGAACACCTGGTCGTTCCAGTCGGTGTCGTAAGAGCCGATAAGCGACTTCTGACGGTCGCTGCCGTCGCGGTTTATTATGTCGCGGAACTGCTGGGTGGTAAGCATTGGCGACATTTTGGTGCGTGTCTGAAGGGTGTTGGTTGTGTTGAACTGTATCTTCAGCTTGCCGTCGGCACCTTTTTTTGTCGTTATGATGATAACGCCGTTAGAAGCGCGCGAACCATATATAGCTGTGCTCGAAGCATCCTTCAGCACCGTCATGCTCTCGATGTCCTGCGGGTTGATGAGCGACAGGAAGTTTGACGAGTTGCCCGATATACCTCCGCTTTCCAAAGGCACTCCGTCGAGCACTATCAACGGGTCGTTGCTGGCATTGAGCGACGCTCCGCCGCGCACGCGGATGGTGCTTCCGGCAGTAGGCGAACCGCTGTTGCTCATTATCTGCACACCGGACACCTTGCCGTTGATAAGCTGTTCGGGCGAACTGATCTGGCCCTTGTTGAAGTCCTTCGCCTGTAAGGTGCTGACCGAACCGGTGAGGTCGCTCTTACGGACAGATCCGTATCCTACAACAACCACTTCGCCCAGTTGTTTGTCGGCAGGGTCGAGGCTGATTGCAAGATGCAGGCCGGTGATGGCGACTGTCTTCGACGTATAACCGATATAGCTCACTACGAGCGTCTTCTGGCTTTTAGAAACTGTGATTTTGAAATTGCCGTCGATGTCGGTGACGGCTCCCGTCTGGTTCGTACCTGTAGAAATGGTTGCTCCCATTAGAGGCTCACCGGTTTCGTCGGTGACGGTACCTTCGACATTTCTGTTCTGGGCTGAGGCCGGTAGCACCATAACCCCGAGAAGCAAGAGAAGCAGAACCACAACTCTTCCTCTGAAACTTTTTGCTGTCGCTTCGTTCATGTTGTTGGAATAAATTTAGTTGTTAAAAATTGAACATTGTTACTTTGTTGTCCTTGTATGGCAAGGTACGGATTTTGCAAGTCTTCCTTTACAAGACATTTTGCTGTGTCCGGCTGCAAAATTATATAAGAGACAGGAAAATGACAGAAACATATTGGACAAAGACGGTTACATATCGGACTTTTGCCTTCTACAGGGCATTTACAATAGAGAAAAAGGGGAAATGTCACTTCAGAATACGTAAAAGTTGCTTTGAAATATGACAAATATAAGGAATAAAAATGCATTTATTAAAAAAACACTATAATGTTTTCGGCAAACCGTAAAATAGTATTAACTTTGAAGCGTGGCTTTAGTGTAGGGCGTTTTTATCCTCAGAGACTGATGCCTTTTAGCATACTATTAAAAAGATATATTCTATGAACAATCTACTTAAACTGACATTACTGTTTATGGCGTTGGTATTTATTGGTGCCAATGCGTTTCCTGACAGCGGAAAGTTTGTGCTTGTAAAAAATACTAATAAAGAATTGAATAATGGTGACACGGTTATTATAGTCAACAAAAATCATAGTGTCGCTATTGGTCAACGAAATGATGATAATAAACGAAGGCATTCTGCATCTGTTGTTATTGATGGTGATACAGCTTTCTCGACAAAAAATGTTCAAATGTTTATTCTACAGAATAAGAATACTAACGGAACGAAATTCCGTTTTTATGTAAGCAAAGATTCTTTGATTTATCAAGCAAGCCGCATCGATAATGAGGAAAAATTAATGACCGGTCATCATACAAGTACACGTGAAGACAGCGAAAATCTGCGTGCTGAAATCAAAGTAAAGACAAATGAAATAGTATTCGGGGGTAATAAGAGCGATTATCCAAATATTCGATACAATTCACAAAAAGACTTTTTTGGTTGTTATTATGATGCATCTAAGATGCCAGATGGTGATGTGGCGGTTTACAAAAAAGTCCCATACACAGGATTGAAGCTTTCTCTTCAAGGCAATGACGATAAAACAAGTAATTCAGAATCCTTACAAGAATATTTGGATAAAACAGTAGAGACCATCACTGTGAACCGTTCTTTCGTTGCCGATGGAGGCTGGTATACTCTTTGCCTGCCTTTCGCACTTACAGAGACTGATATTTCAACTACGTTTAAAGGGGCAGAGTTTCAACAGTTCTCAGGTGTCACAGCTGAAAATAATGGCGGGGCATACATTCTTAAATTCGACAAGGTAAACAGCACTATTGCTGGAGATCCATATCTCGTCCGTCCGAAAGTGGATGTTGAGAATCCGGAATTCCTGTATAAGAAGATTGAAGCGGTAAATCCAGGTTCTGTAACACACGACAACGGCGATAACGGCAGCTACTCTTTCAATGGAACGCTTGACCCTACGAGTCTTGACGACAAAGAGGGCAATTTCAGGTTTGTCGGTGGTGAAAAGGGTACGTCGTTGATACGTCCAAACGGTGATGACAGCAAGCTTAAACCACTTCGAGCCTATTTCGTTTTACCAGAAACGGTAAGTGTTGCCAAAATAGGTATTGATGGAGAAACGACAGAGATAACGCGTATTGATGAAGATGTTAAGGACGGCAATCGCCGCATTTATGGCATTGACGGACGTTTTGTAGGATGCGACACGAAAGTACTTCCTAAAGGAATTTACCTGAGGTCAGGAGAGAAAATATTAGTGAAATGATTTAGTGAATGTAAATTCAAGTTTCGGATTTAGTGTTTATGTTGTTTTCAGGTAGAGGGTGTGTACGGTTTGCGGACTCACGAGCTGTGCCTACATGAAAACAACTTAAATACTTGAAATGT